>CAJODT010000201.1 GCA_905233365.1 uncultured Succiniclasticum sp. | reverse complement strand
CTTTTTCCACGTAAACGCCGTTCTTAACCGGAACCTCTGCTTCGTCCGTACCCCGCAGACCGTCGGCAATGATGATCTGGCAACCGGTGGTAGTCGGATTGAACCCGTTCAGGTTAGCGCAGTTCATATGCTCCGGCGCGTTACGGCGGCTTCCAGGATACAGGGTGTTGCAGTCCGTCAGGAAAGGAATGCCACCCTGCTCTTTTACCAGATCCGCAACCACCCTGGCATACTGGGGACGCAGGAACGCCATGTCATTTTGATAGCGACAAACTTGCCTTCCATATCGATCTTCTTAATGCCTGCCACAAGGCAGAGCGTTTTCAGCTTCTGCAACAGGCTTACGCCAACCTGTACCCGGAAATCCGTAAAATACACCTTTGATTTTTCCATGATGCTTCCTCCCCCGCTGTGTGATTAAATATAATGATTGTATTTTGAAAACTACGTTTAATTCGCATACGCGCCGAACGGTGCTTTTTGTAACACGCAAGCTCATTTAAACAGCGTATGCTAAACTTATATTACTTATATTATACCTGTTAAAGCACACTTCATGTCAAGGAATATTTTTGAAATGTCACAGCGCTATCTGCTGCGTAGAAGCAGAGGCCTGTTACGAAACGGACACGATGATTTTGCAGTTAGCATTGACAAACACATCCCATTGGTGTATGATTAGGTTAGTCCAGGCTAACATTTGGTAATGACAGGCCCGGACATGATTTTTAGCCATGGGTTAGCGTTTGCTAATTGAAACTTTATATATTGTTTTAATTACATCTTTTTTTATACTATACAGTTAGCATTGCCTAACGCCCTGACATGTTTTTAAGGAGAAGCAGCTTAAAAATACAGGAGGCTCTCACCATGTTACCACTCCCTACTGCACAGGAAAGCGAATCTGTTATCATCAAAAAAATCACCGGCAATGATGCTACCCGCCTGCATCTGGCAGAAATGGGTTTCACCGTCGGCACCAAAATCACCGTGGTCACCCGCATGGGCGGCAACATGATCCTGCAGGTCCGCGATTCCCGCGTTGCGCTGGACGAATCCATGGCACGGCGGATCATGTACTGACAGGCATTGTATCCCGTCTGCAAGACATAATTAGTCCACTGCACCACTTTATTTGAAAACACGCGCAATTATCGAGCGCGTCTGATTATCGTTTATCAATACATAAAAATATAAAACTTTCACAGAGAGGAGAGTTTAAACGAAGTCCCGGTGGGCGGCGTGTGCACCGTCACCAAACTGAACGGCACAGGCAAGCTGCGCCGGCGCATCATGGACATGGGCATCACCAAAGGTGTGGAGATCAAAGTTGTTAAGATTGCGCCCCTGGGCGATCCCATGGAGTTAAATGTGCGGGGCTACGAGCTTTCCATCCGCAAAAACGAAGCGGAAAGCATCGAAGTACAATAAAGCACGTCATCAGAAAACGAAATATTGAGTTGTGCTTCGCCTTAACGCTGCAGCGCAAACCGTGAAGCACGAAGAAAACAGGAGTATAATCATATGGATATTAAAATCGCGTTAGCAGGCAACCCCAACTGTGGCAAGACCACCCTCTTCAATGAACTCACCGGCAGTTCCCAGTACGTGGGCAACTGGCCCGGCGTCACCGTAGAAAAAAAGGAAGGCCGCCTGAAAGGCCACGACAACGTCATCATCCAGGACTTGCCGGGTATCTACTCCCTTTCCCCTTACACGCTGGAAGAGACCGTCACCCGCAAATACCTGATCAACGAAAAACCCCACGTCATCCTGAACATCATCGACGGCACCAATCTGGAACGTAACCTGTACCTTACCACCCAGCTCATCGAAGTTGGCCTGCCAGTGGTGGTCGCCGTCAACATGATGGACCTGGACCTCATCAGCCAGCTGTTTTTCGACAATTCCTCCTTTTATGAGTTCCTCTGGAAGGCAAGGGCTGCCGGGAAGTGGCCGAAGCCGCCGTCAAGATAGCGGAAAACCAGCAGGTGTTCAAAGCGGCGGAGCTGCCCCACGTATTCCGGGGCAGCGTGGAACACGCCCTGGCCCATATCGAAGAAAGCATCAGCGACAAGGTGGACAAAAAGTCCCTGCGCTGGTTCGCCATTAAACTGTTTGAGCGGGACGAACAGGTGCTGGAGGACCTGAAGCTGCCTGACAGCCTCATCGCCCATCTGGAAGAGCACATCAAAGACTGCGAAGCGGAAATGGACGACGATGCGGAAAGCATCATCACCAACCAGCGCTACGAATACATCGGCAGCATCATTGATGCCTGCATCACAAAGAACCGTCCGAAGCATGCCCTCACTACGTCTGACAAAATCGACCAGATCGTGACCAACCGGTTCCTGGGCCTGCCCATCTTCTTCATCATCATGACCCTGATGTATTACATCTCCATCACCACCGTGGGCGGCTGGCTGACGGACTGGACCAACGACGTGTTCTTCGGCGAGATCGTCACGGACGCGGCAAAGGGTATGCTGGAATCCATGGCTGCGCCGGAGTGGCTCAGCGGCCTTGTAATTGACGGCATTATCGGCGGCGTAGGTACCGTCCTGGGCTTCGTTCCCCAGATTCTGCTGATTTTCTTCTTCATGTCTTTGCTGGAAGACTCCGGCTACATGGCCCGCGTAGCATTCATCATGGACCGTATCTTCCGCCAGTTCGGCCTGTCTGGCAAGTCCTTCATCCCCGTGCTCATCGGCATGGGCTGCGGCGTACCCGCCATCATGGCGGCCCGCACCATCGAAGAAGAGCGGGACCGGCGCATGACCATCCTGCTGGCCACCTTTATCCCCTGTGGTGCCAAAGCGGAGATCATTGGCATGATCACC
>CAJODT010000200.1:1346-2293 GCA_905233365.1 uncultured Succiniclasticum sp. | reverse complement strand
CCAGAGTCACAATGCTTATGAGGATAAACCACACAACTTCCAGCCATACCGGCGCCCCGAACGCTGCCGCCAGCAGCGCACAGGCCGCGCCTATGGCAAACCAGATGGACGCCAGACCCGCTGTAAGCCCTTCCACAATCAGGAATACAGCCGTCAGCACTCCCCAGACATAGACATCCGACATATTACCACCCCCTGCAGCTTCATTGCGTTTCCTCCAAGGATACGCATACTTTTTATCTATTTATTATACAACCATTTTCCCCGCTTGACAAGAGGAATCAGCGTCTGTTTTCAGTTTTTTAACGTCCCTGGATCCGTAAATTATCCGGGACTGCTTCGCTGAAAAAAAGCTTTACTTTTATGAGCTAAAGTGATAAAATAAATACATGGAAGTTCTGCTCGCGACAGGTAAATTTTCTGGCGTCATGGTAATTTTGCTTACGGCTATTTGAATTTTTCAGATTTTCGATTGCCCATTTCCAATGACATTTCATAGTGGCAGATGTGTACTGACTGACGAAACGATTTTCAGCAAAAATGCGAAGAATTTCTACCTGAGCGGTTGGGCTTTTCAACCGGAAACAAGCAGTTTTTCCTTCAAAATATTCCGAAAACTAATCATTCCCAATGTCGTACAAAGGTTTCGAGGCGTAAAAGCGTTAGGAAATAGCACGAAGTGGTTCTATTAGATTGCGGGAGGCTCCTTTCCGCTTTCAATAGGCCATTCCATTCGCTCAGGTGGCAAAAATTTTTCGACCAGCCCAGTGAATACCGAAATGTCATAGCGTCATGCAGCGCGAACGAACTTATCTCATATTGGTAAACGGTCAAACTCCTCATTTTTGCACAGCAGTAAAATGTGCTTTATTTTGTTTCTTCCTTTTCTTGAAAGAAAAGGAAGCGAAAAGAACTTCTTTGCAAAACCGCATTGCGGTTTTGCCCCC
>CAJODT010000200.1:0-1205 GCA_905233365.1 uncultured Succiniclasticum sp. | reverse complement strand
CCGTGCCCAGTGGGTACCGCCATACCACAGGCACACCCTGCGGGTGAATAGTGTGGAGTTTGGAGAGTTAAGAGTGGAGTTGTTATCCTCCAACGTCATCTGTTACTCAACTCCGCTCTTTACTCCCAACACTTCACACTCTCAATCAATCTATGTTTGTCCAAATATGGACGCACTAATAAAATATATGATTTAGAGTTGTATGATATAAAATATGATATAAAAACGGGAGGCGGGTGTTGGCTTTGGATTTTCCCGAAAAACTCGCTGAACTGCGTAAAAAAAGGGGACTGTCCCAGCGCCAGGCGGCGTCGGAATTGTATATCAGTCAGGGTCTGCTCTGCCACTATGAAAATGGCCGCCGGGAGCCGGGACTTGATTTTCTGCGTCGAGCCTGCCTGTACTATGACGTCAGCGCCGACTACCTTCTTGGTTTGAGCGAGGATAACGCCGCCCAACAGCAGATCGCAAAGCTGGACGAACAACTCCGGGAGGCACGGGCCTCCGCAGAAGCGTCACGCCGGGAGACGGAGCGGCTGCGTACACTTTCGGCGAGGGCAATAGAGATTTTCGAGGAGATGCAGCAATGAGCAAACAGCAGAATATCCGTAATTTTTCAATTATCGCCCATATTGACCATGGGAAATCCACACTCTCAGACAGGCTAATCGAACTGTGTAAGGCGGTTCCGCTGCGGGAGATGGAACCCCAGATTCTGGACAATATGGATCTGGAAAAAGAGCGGGGAATTACCATCAAAGCCAGGGCAGTACACCTGTGCTACAGAGCCGGTGACGGCGAAACCTATGAGCTGAATCTCATCGACACGCCGGGTCATGTGGATTTCAATTATGAAGTATCCCGTTCACTGGCGGCCTGTGAAGGGGCAGTGCTGGTGGTGGACGCCGCTCAGGGCGTGGAAGCCCAGACACTGGCAAATACCTATCTGGCTCTGGAACATGACCTGGAAATTCTGCCAGTCATTAACAAAATCGACCTGCCCGCCGCCGACCCGGTGAAAGTCAAAGAGGAAATAGAGGAAATCATCGGACTGGACTGCTCGGATGCCCCTGAAATCAGCGCAAAACAGGGCATCAATGTGGAAGCGGTGCTGGAAGACATTGTAAAGAACATACCCGCGCCCTCAGGTGATCCGAATGCGCCTCTGAAAGCACTGATTTTTGACAGTCAGTATGACGCTTATG
>CAJODT010000199.1 GCA_905233365.1 uncultured Succiniclasticum sp. | reverse complement strand
GTGCCGGATATTTTTTTACCGGCTTCCCGCGGCGGATGGCATGGTCTGTACATCGAACTGAAAGCGGGCAAAAACCGAACGACCGAGCATCAGGATCATTTTTTAATGTATCTGCATGAAGCCGGTTATCTGACCGCAGTATGTTACGGTTGGCAGACGGCGGCACATATCATCGAGCTTTATCTGACAAAGCCGCACACTTTCTGGGGACAGGCAGAAACGCTTGTACTGCACGAGGGAGAAAGTATCGGAATAACGGAACCGGAAGAACAGCAGGAGCCGGCACCGGCAGTAAAACAAAGGGAGAAAAGGTGAAAAAGAGATACAGGAAGAACGGACGGGCAGATTACGACAGACAGCTCACAGAGGAGCAGAGAAAACTGGATATTTTTTTAGCCCAATACGCGCACGCAGTAAACCAAAAGAGAATGTTGGAACGCCGGAAGCGCCGGATCGAGCAGGAATTTGGATACCATTCACCGGCGGGTGGCTTTGACGGGATGCCGCGAGAAAAGGGAAAGCAGAAAGACGGAGTGTTGGCGGTGCTGTGCAAGCTCGATGAGATCAAAATACGCATAGAAGATCAGGAGATGCAGGCAATAAAGCGCCTTGAAGAGATCATGGATGCGATCGGATTTTTGGAAGAAAACTCGACGGAGCGGGCGATCATTGAAAATAAATATATTGATCACGACAGCTGGCTGAAAATCTGTAACAACCACCACATGAGCAGATCAACGGCTATACGACATTGGAAGAGGGGACTGGATGCAATGATGAAATACAAGCGCGTACAGGATATTGTGAGGAGAAACACAAAAGCACAAAACGAACACACAGAGGAGGAATGAGGATGGATACAAACACGCTCATCATAAGAACAGCGTATGCGCTCGCGACTTTTTATAGAGTTACATGTTGCTCCAAGAAAAGTGCCGGAAGAATGCAAGGAAAACTACAGAAACGCAGCCAAAGCTGCATGGGATGAAATGTACACGGCATTTATTCTCGGAGAAATAGAGGACGAAAAAGAAGCGCCCCGGCAGGCAGCAGCTCCGGGACTGTCATCGGAGAAAAACGAAACAAAGAAGAAAAGGAAGCAGCGAAACTAAACAAAATACAGGATCTTCGCCGATGGGCTCAACGTGTCTCCCACCATTCAGCAATTTTCATTGCAAAATAAGTTACAAGACCTATCAACAGACAATAAACAATAAAAACTTCTAGCAGTATCATATTACCTCTCTTTTGTGGCCGGCTTCCGGTGATCCACGTCCGGCAGCAGCACAGGAAGCAGCCATCCCGGAAATATTTTTTTGACCGAAACTGGGAACCTCGGACGGCTGCGGGTCGTTCATAATCTCGCGGACAGAGACACCGATCGCATCGGCGAGGTCTGCAACAATGATGACCCTCGCATTGTTTATATTATTTCTTCCACGCTCGTATTCACGGATGGTTCCAAGACTAACACCGGATTTTGTCGCAAGTTGCTTCTGTGTAAGATTTGCACTTTTGCGAGCTATGGCTAATTTTGTGGGTGTGGTGATTTTCTCAGGCATATCATTCCTCCGATTTTTTTGATAAGCCCCGCCGGAAACGCCCCGGCGATGGCTTGATTATATGCTACTCTCCGCCGTTTGTCAAAACGCGGAAAATTTTTTGATCAATAGACCCGGGCATCTATTCCCCAGATCTCACGAGCCTCATAGGGGAGCTGTTCGCTGATGTGCCGGACCATATTTTTAAAATACTCGAGCTGTTTTTTGATATCATCGATCTGAGCGGCAGCAGACTCAATTTTTTGTGCCCGCTGCAGAAAATCCTCGCGTTTCTCCCGGGCGCTTTCCATAAGAGCGCAGGCGTTGATCCGCTTACCGTCAGACATGTCGGATTTTTTGATGGTGGCAAGCGTGTACTGGTAGCCGTAAGTGGGACCGTAGTAGTAAAAGCTGAATGCTTCGCCGTGTGCCTGCACACAGATCCGCTTGCCGGTGGCAGCAGTCAGAGCATCTGAAAACTTTTTGTTATAAACCTTACCGTTGAACGCTTCCGCAACCCTGCGGATGGCGGGAAAGAGGGCAGCAGCCTCACGATATGCCGCGATAATCTCCTTTGCCGCATGGTCCTGTTC
>CAJODT010000198.1 GCA_905233365.1 uncultured Succiniclasticum sp. | reverse complement strand
CTGTCCGGCTTTCTTGCGTTTGCCAGTCCCTCCGCTTCCGCCCTGTCCCGGATCTCCGTTTTATGCGACTTCCCCAAAGGGAACAGAATGTGGGCCAGTTGTTCCTGAGTCAGAGTATACAGCATGTAACTCTGATCCTTTTGTCTGTCTTCACCCCGCAACAGCAGCCAGCGTCCGGTTTCTTCATTAAATTTTACATTGGCGTAGTGGCCCGTGGCAACGTAGTCGCAGCCCATCCCTTCCGCTTTGGCGAACAGCTGCCCCAGCTTTACATTCTTGTTGCAGTCCACACAAGGGTTAGGCGTCCGCCCGCTTTCATACTCCGCAATGAAATGGTCTATCACATACTTGCGGAAACAGCTGCAGAAATCAAACACATAATGGGGGAAGCCCAGCTTCTCTGCCGCTTTTTTTGCGTCCGCCACGTTGGAAACGCTACTGTCGCGTTCCTCTGCAAGCCCGATGTCTTTGTTGTCAAACATCTTCAGGGTGACGCCGATCACATCATAACCTGCTTCCTGCAGCAGTAAGGCCGCCGTGGTGCTATCCACTCCGCCGCTCATGGCCATTAAAACTTTTTGCTTCATATTAGGCTCTTTCATAAATATTTAAGTGTGAAAAGATATAAGCAAAACATTGTGAACGTTTGCGTTATCTTTTTACACTGATTATTTTTCAAAAGCAGCGCACTCTGCATTAATCTTTGCTTCATCCACGCGCATGGCTTCAATGGTTTTTGTAATCAAGTCTTCCAACGTCCAGCCCAGCCGCGCCCTGCTGGATGACTTCCCGGTGGCAGCCTGCCGCAAATCTGTGATCTTTGAATTTTTTCTTCACGGATTTCATTTCCATGTCCTGCACGCTTTTAGACGGACGCACCAAAGCACAGGCGCCGATGAGTCCCGTCAGTTCGTCACAGGCAAACAGAACTTTTTCCATTTCGTGTTCCGGTTTAATGTCTACCGTAATCCCGTAACCGTGGCTGGCCGTTGCATGGATCAGCCGTTCATCCAACCCCCGTTCCCACATGATCTCCTGGGATTTTTTGCAGTGCTGGTCCGGATACTGTTCAAAATCCAAATCGTGGAGCAAACCCACCAGGCCCCAGAAGTCTTCTTCTTCCGCATATCCCAATGTGCGGGCAAAATGCCGCATGGCCCCTTCCACCGTCAGGGCATGGCGCAGGTGGAACGGGTCTTTATTAAATTCAGTTAATAATTTCCAGGCTTCTTCTCTTGTAAGCATAAGGCATCCTTCTTTCATTATTAATCAAAATATTTCAATAACGTTTTCCTGAATTATCGCAAACACTTGATAACTACAACGGTTTCCTCAAATCACATAATCGGCGCCGGCCTTTTCATGATACCGTTTCACCAGATCCGCAAGAGTGATGTGGTCTACCACCTGATTCACTGCCTCTTCAATTTGCTGCCAGACCTCCAGGGTCACACAGGTCCGCTCCATTTCGCAGACGCCGCTCCCGGTTTCCAGACAGGATACCGGCGCCAGACTGCCTTCCGTAGTCCGAAGAATATCCCCCACGGTATATTCTTCCGGGGGTTTCGTCAGCTGGTACCCGCCCTGGGCACCCCGGGCACTGCGTACCAGGCCCGCCCGGCTCAGCTGGGTAATGATCTGTTCCAGATATTTGTCGGAAATATTCTGCCGCTGGGACACTGCCTTCAGCGGAATATATCCGCATTCGTAATGAACTGCCAGGTCCAGCATCAGCCGCGTGGCATACCGCCCTTTTGTCGAAATCCGCATACTGCAATCACCTCTTTCGGAAAACTTCAGGAACACCGATGCCACAGTGTCTCTTTAAAACTGCAACGGTTCCATAGGGAAAGGGAAAGTTAAACCTTTCACGCAATATCATTGTATTGTTAACTTCCCAAGATTTTCGCACTCAAATTTAGATAAAACACTCTAAACGTAGTAACCATCAGGTTTTCTTTGACAAAATCGCATGTTTCTGCTACAATAATTAAGTAAGAATACTAACTCAATTATTGAGGTGGAGACAAGTATGTACTATAACATTACGGTGCCGGTACCCAACGTACCTGGCAAAATTTACCGGCAGGAAAAGAACGGGGTCACGTACATCCTGTATGAGTACGCGCGGGTGTACCATGCGGAAAAGAAGTACAACACCCCCAAGCGGACCACTATCGGGAAGGCCTGTACCGAGGAACCGTCCCGGATGTACCCGAACCCAAACTTCCTCAAGTATTTCCCGGAAGC
>CAJODT010000197.1 GCA_905233365.1 uncultured Succiniclasticum sp. | reverse complement strand
ATTTGGGGTTTCTGCGCAGCCTCTTTCGGATATAAAAGCGTGATATTTTTGTGCAATTTGACAGCAAGCCAGAGTCGGCTGCCCTTTTGACCGCCGAATCATATATTTCGGATTCCTTAGAAAACGATATAGTTATAAAAAGCAGGCGGGAATTCAGGATAACCGCCGGCAGGCTTTTGCCGCCGCCTGAAATCGCTGTCAGCAGTCTTTAGCGGCAATTTACCGCATAATATCACCGCATAAAACCGGCAGTGCGGCTAATCTTTAGCGGATTCCACCTGATGCAGATCCAGTTCCACAGGCGTATCCCGCCCGAACATGGATACTCTTACGCGGATGGTTTCCTTTTCTATATCCACCTCTTCCACGGTACCCAGGTAGCCTTCCAGAAGTCCTTCCGTAATGCGCACCGTGTCTCCCACCGCGAATGCTACCTCAATTTCGTGGCGCTCCACGCCCATATCCCGGATTTCCTGATCTGTCAGCGGAATGGCTTTGCCATCGCTGCCTACAAAGCCGGTGGCGCCCCGCACATTGTGTACCAGGTGCCAGCTCTCATCGGTCAGAATCATCTTGACCAGAACATAACCGGGAAAAATCTTACGTTTGAAGGTTTTCTCACCCTCATCCGTGTGTTCTGTCACAAATTCTTCGGGGATATTCACACCCTGAATCAAATCCAGCATCCGGCGGTTCTCAGCGGCCTTCATAATGGCGCCCGCTACTTTGCTCTCATAACCGGAGTAGGTGTGAACCACATACCAGCGCGCTTCCTCAGCCATCTCGACTCATCCCGCAGCCAGGGTAATCACGGCCCGGACAACCAGCTGCGCTATCTCGTCAAAGGCCCAAATCACAATCGCCGAAGAAAACATAACCACCAGAGAAACGCCGGTGTTATTGATAACCTGTTTCCGCGTGGGCCAGACCACTTTCTTCAGCTCGCTCTTCATTTCCCGCCACCACTTGGTAATACGCTCGCCGAAGCTGAGTTTTTTGCCCGTTTCCTTTTTTACGGCATTCGTCGTAGTTGTGACAGGTTTTTCGTTGTTCGCCATCTTGCGCTACCCTTTCTCGCTTACTTCGTCTCGGTGTGGACGGTGTGCTTCCGACAGAAACGACAGTATTTTTTCATCTCCACGCGGTCAGGAGTGTTTTTCTTGTTTTTCATGGTGTTGTAGTTTCTCTGCTTACACTCGTTGCACCTCAGTGTGATTTTCACTCTCGCACCAGCTGCCATATTTTCGGCGCCTCCTTTATTTCACTCAGGCGGACGACCCGCCCGGATTGAAGTATTTGCTCCGGACCGACGCCGGAGCATCAGCCTCCCTGCCTGTGGCCATAGGGTTTTCTTTTGTAAATGTCCAAAATGCTAAACTCAAAAATTCTAAAATGTCAAAATCCCAAAATTCTCAAACGTTCATAGCAGCAGAAATTTCAGTAATACCAAATACGCTGAAAAGTCTGCATTTTGCAGAAATATTCCCTGGCTTATGGTTCTTTTACATACATGGCGCTGTGACTTTTATAATAAATGCCCATGCCGCCAGCGGCTCCACTATAAAGAAAAGTCAGCCATCCTTGGAATTGTACATTTTGCAGAAATATTCCCTGGCTTATGGTTCTTTTACATACATGGCGCTGTGACTTTTATAATAAATGCCCTGCCGCCAGCGGCTCCACTATAAAGAAAAGACAGCCATCCTTGGAATTGTGCATTTTACAGAAATATTCCCTGGCTTATGGTTCTTTTACATACATGGCGCTGTGACTTTTAATGATAATAAGGAATCGAAAAAGACTTTTAAAAAAGCTTCGCTATTTTTGAAAGTATTCGTCCTTTAGTAAAGCAGGGCGGAGCCGACAACACTTTTGTGACATCATCTCAAAATGTTTGGCAGCACCCGAAGTCTCGGTAACGCCAACAGCATCGCTAATTCCGGCAGTACCTGAAAAAACGATCCGCGTTCTCCGTAGAAGCGGGTTATTTTCAGTCGTGTCAGGCGTTCAAACACAAAAGAAACCCGTCAGCTGACAGGTATTCATACTATATCACATTTTTCCCGTATGGTCAAGGCTTTTTTAGATTTTTTCCCGACAATTCAAAGAACGCCCAATCGCCGCAAAAAGGTATTTAGAAAATTTCCGGAGAAAAAAAGGGAAACAGGGGGCAGACGGCGTAATAATAATTACAGAGGTTTTTATCGACGCGGCTTATTTGGAAACTCTCATTGCGCAAAGGAGGTGTTCGAATGGTCTGTCCCAGACAGCAGTGGGAACGGCTGGAAGAGATTATCATCGGGCCGTACGGGGTACTGTCGAAAAATTCCCGGGGCCGCCTGACTGCGGAAGATCCCT
>CAJODT010000196.1 GCA_905233365.1 uncultured Succiniclasticum sp. | reverse complement strand
ATGTTCCGCCGACAATCAGTGTATCGGCCTCTTTGATGGCGTGGATGGCGTTATACAAAACTTCGGAATCCAGGCCTTCTTCATAAAGAACGACCCCCGGCCGGACGATGCCCCCGCAGTCTTCGCAATACGGGATGGGTTTGCTTTCTTCCCGCAGAACGTAATCCACGGAATATATCTTACCGCACTGCATGCAAGGCCACCGGAGAATGGAGCCGTGCAACTCGTAAACCGTTTTTGAACCCGCCAGCTGATGCAGCCCGTCAATGTTCTGAGTAACGACGGCTTTCAGAATGCCACGCCGTTCCAGCTCCGCCAACGCCTTATGCCCCGCGTTGGGCTGAACGTTCCGGATGATCCGGTGTTCCCTGTAGAATTCGAAAAAAGCTTCCGTATGATTCACAAAAAAACTGTGGGAAGCCATCTCCTCCGGACGGAATTCCTGATGGAGACGTTGGCTGTATATTCCGTTTGCGCTGCGAAAGTCCGGCACTCCGGACTCCGTGGACATTCCGGCGCCGCCGAAAAAGACAACATTTTTGCTTTCTTTGAGAATTTTTGTAAGCTTTTCAACGCTGTTCATTAAAAACACCTCTTCCAACACCCATGCTGCAAAGCCGCAACTTCTTCTTGCTTCGCGGAAGTTGTTTTATCCTGGGCAGCCCTTCTCCGCGCAACGGCAAAACTTTACGGTAACTGCCCAACGAGGTTAACAGGTAGACGCCAGTTCCTTCTGTAACCTCTCCGGCTATAACAGCGTCTTTGCCATATTTAGTATTCTTTAAAACGGCTAACGTTTTTTCTGCGTCTGCTTGCGGTACTGCCAGCAGCATCTTTCCTTCGTTCCCCATGGTCAGCGGGTCCAATCCTAAAATACCACTGAGTCCTTTCACTGCTTCGCTGACCGGTAACTCTTCCTCTATCAAATTGATGCGACAGCCGGACGCTTCCGCCAATTCATTTGCAACGGTGGCCAGTCCGCCCCGTGTAATGTCCCTTATAGTATGTACATCAATGCCTGCATCCAGCACAGCCTGCACCATGCGGTTCAACGGAGCGCAGTCGCTTTGCAACTCAGTTTCCATCTGCAGGCGCTGCGTCAGGATCGTTGCGTGATGGTCACCTAGTGTGCCTGTAATAGTGATGGCGTCTCCCGGTTTCAGATTCGTGGCAGAAATGTTGCAGGCAGCCGGACGCACGCCGATGCCGGCAGTGTTGATATAAACCCCGCCGTTTCCTTCCACCACTTTTGTGTCACCGGCTACAAATTTAACACCGGCTTCCGTTGCGGTTGCTGCCATGGACTCCACGATTTTTTCCAGTGTTTCCGCTTCCAGTCCTGTTTCTAAAATAAAGGAAGCCGTAAGATATAACGGTTTGGCTCCCATGCAGGCCAGGTCGTTGACCGTGCCGCAGACAGAAAGTTTTCCGATATCTCCCCCGGGGAAAAACAGAGGTTCCACTACAAAGCTGTCGGAAGTAAAGACAGGCAAACCATCAAGTTCTGGCAGAACAGCTGCGTCTTCCATTTTATTTAATATTTCGTTTTGAAAATGGGAAGCGAAAATATCGTGAATCAGTTTTGACGTTTCTTCGCCACCCGCTCCGTGACGTAATGCGATTTTCATAAACAGTCCCTCGTTTTTTTATTGCGACGGCAATAGAAGATTGTATCGCCTTTTGCCTTTGCTATTTTCGGTTTATCTTTTACAAACAAAAGTCTATTCAACACTTCCCTCCCTGTATGTTATGCAGCAGGTCCCTTCACTGCTGACCATGCATGCACCAACCGGGTGCTCCGGCGTACAGCGTTTGCCAAAGTGAGGACACTGTGTCGGCAGCGCATCCCCTAATACTATTCTGCTGCACAGACAGCCCACCGGAATTTTATCTTCGTTTAAACCACTACTGCCCGCGTCAAAGGATTTGTATTTTTGTCTGATATACAGTCCGGAATCTTTTAACGTACCGATCCCCCGCCAGACCGCATCGCCGGCTTCGAAGATTTCGTTAGTAATCGCCTGTGCCGCTTCATTTCCTGACCGTTTCACAACAGAAGGATATTCATTCCACAGACCGACCTGCCCTTTGCTGCTTTCCAAAACTAAACGAGCCATCGCCCGCAACAGCTGGGACTGTGAAAAACCGCCGATGACCATGGTCTCATCAAAATCTTCCGCCAGCTTTTTAAAGGGTTCACTGCCGGTAATGACGGCCACATGTCC
>CAJODT010000195.1 GCA_905233365.1 uncultured Succiniclasticum sp. | reverse complement strand
ACCGCATTCATCAGCGTGTCGTCAAACATGCGCATCTTTGCGATCCGTTGCAGCTTGTCCTGAAGATCCTGTTGCTCCTGCAGCTTTTGCTGTTGCAATGCTTCCCCCGGCAGCACGTTTTCCTGCAACGCTTTCTTATTCACTTTTTGACTACGAATAATGACTCACTCCCTTTTTAGTTAATAGCCTTTCGGCAGATATATTATAGCAGATTTGCACAGAGAATGCCATAGCAATGAATACTTTAGGTTAGCAAATGCCCGATAGAATAGCGCCTGTATTATGCAGGCGCTGCGAAAGTAAAGTGGTTACCAAACACAGCCCGACGTCTGAGTTTTCGCGATTTTTGATTTTCCATTCCGCTCCATATCTGGTTTTGTTAAGCACCGTAAAGTAAAACTCAAAAAAATAAAACCCTGCCGGTGTGTTCAGAACCGCTATTAACGGCACACCAGTAAGGTTCATGTTAATTATATCATAGTACAGCATGTTTCAGACTGCAAGCGCCTTCAACCTTTCAATTGCCTCTTCGCAACCGTGTTCAGCAGCATCTTTAAACCATTTCACAGACAATTTCGGCGAAATGTTGGAGAACAACAAAACCGTCACCGGTCTTGCTACCGGTTTTACGGATCTGGACGAACTGATCGCCGGCCTGCACCCTTCGGACTTCATCATTCTGGCCGCCCGCCCTTCCATGGGGAAAACGGCCCTGGCCCTGAACATTGCGGAAAACGTGGCCCTGCGAGGAGCAAAAGAAGGCGAGACGCCCAAACGCGTCATCTTTTTCAGTCTGGAAATGAGCCGGGACCAGCTGGTACAGCGCATGGTCTGTACCGAAGCCAACGTGAGCAAGCAGGATCTGCGGCCCCGGAAGGACAACGCGGGCAATACAGCGACTGATGAAAAAAATGCCGAAGAGCTGCAAAACAAAAAAATGGCCATCATGGACCGCGTCTGGGAAGTTTCGGACAAGCTGGCCAGTACCAGCGTGTATATTGACGACACGCCGGGCCTTACCATACAGGAGATGCGGGCCAAGGCCCGCCGCATGAAAGCGGAGTGCGGCATAGACCTGATCGTAATCGATTATCTGCAGCTGATGCAGGCCACCACCAGCAGGGGCACTATAGAAAACCGGCAGCGCGAGGTCAGCGAGATCAGCCGGGGCCTGAAAGCCATGGCCCGGGAACTGGACGTGCGTCAGTTAAGCCGCAGCGTGGAAACCCGCCAGGTAAAAAAGCCCATGCTTTCCGATTTACGGGAATCCGGTTCGCTGGAACAGGACGCGGATATTGTAATGTTCCTTTACCGGGAAGATTATTACAAAGATACGGACACCACCCCTACCCACCTGACGGAACTGATCGTGGCCAAACACCGTAACGGCCCCACCGGCAAAATCGATCTGTTTTTTAAAGACGACTGCACCCGGTTCATCAGCATGAACGAAAATGACGCATGTTAATAATACTATAATTTTGAAATAAGCGAGGAGAAAAAATCATGAAAGATTTTACAACAACTACGAGAAAAACCCCAATTATTACCGTTGTTAAAAACGATAACGAAAATATGAATGCAACGCATGTTAAAACGTTCTACAACTGGTTGCAGGAACGTTACGGCTGTTTTGACGGTAAACGGCACGCCAGTCCGGCGACGCCGGAAGGTTTTGCTGATTATGCAAAGTACACGGTAGAAGTTTTGGAGGATTATATTTGGGAACCAAAATATAATATGTTAAGCGAATGGTATGAATGGTTGCTCCCCTTTTTTAAGGATGAAATGGTACTGGAGTGCTTTATACAGCTGTGGCATGAGTACCGGCAGGAAGTGCCTGCTGTATAAAATTCTGCTAAATGTAAAGGCGGCGTGTGGCCAAACCACACGCCGCTGATTCCAAGAATTTTCCAGGTTTTATCCAAGTTTCTTCCAAGTTTTATCCAATCTTTTTATTTTTCCAAATCAAGCTTCTGCAACTCTTCTTCCGGCAGCACCGCTTTCACAGAAGCAATCGCTACCTCGATCATCTCGTCGTCCGGCTCCCGGGTGGTGAGCTTCTGCAGCAGCAGGCCCGGCATAATCAGCCGGTGTACCCAGGGCTTGTCGTTATTTTTCCCCGCAAAGCGGATCAGCTCATAGCTGATGCCCGCTACCACCGGCATCAGCAGGATCCGGGACAGGATCCGTTCCACCAGGTTGGGCCAGCCTAAAAAGGCAAAGATAAAAATGCTGATGAGCATGACGATCATCAGAAAGTTGGTACCGCAACGGGGATGCAGCCGGGGGAAGGTACGCACGTTTTCAACCGTCAGGGGCATGTCTGCCTCGTAGGTGAAGATCGTCTTGTGCTCCGCCCCGTGATATTTAAACACACGCTGAATATCTTCCATAGAAGATATAGCCGCGATATAAATCAGAAAGATGCCCATGCGCAGGAAACCTTCCGCCAGGTTCAGAGTCAGGCTGCTGCCGGTCCACTGCTGCAGGTAACGCATGGACCAGGTAGGGATAGCAATGAACAGTCCCACGGCCAGGACCACGGACACCACCATGGTCAGGGCCATCTCTTTATCGTCCATCTGCTCGTCTTCCTCGCCGGAGACCTGGGCAGAATAGCTGAGGGCCTTCATGCCCATCACCAGGGATTCCACCAGAGCCACCACGCCCCGGAGCAGCGGCTTTTTTAAAATCGGATACCGGTCAGAGATACTGTTGACCGGTTTCACATCCACGTCGATGGTGCCGTCTGCCTTGCGGACCGCTACCGCCACGTCTTTGGGACCGCGCATCATCACGCCTTCGATGACCGCCTGCCCGCCAATACTCAGTTTCGCCATAATTCACACTTTTGCCAAAAAAGGCCGGAATACAACTACAGCAGAGCCTAAGCTCTGCTGT
>CAJODT010000194.1 GCA_905233365.1 uncultured Succiniclasticum sp. | reverse complement strand
ATCACTATCGGTGCGACACTGACCTAAAGATTGGAGATCAGGCTGTCGTTATGACAGAACAGGGAGAGAAGCGCGTTACTGTTACAGATATTTTTGAAATGTCCGAATCGGAAATGAAATTCCCTTTGGAGCAGTATAAAGTTATTAAGCAAAATGTATGAAGAGTGAGCGTACAGAATATTACGATTCACTATAGTAGTTTCACCATAAATTTGCTATAATATATCTGCCGAAAGGCAATTGACTAAAAGGGGGAATTGTTATTCGTAGTCAAAAAATGAATAAGGAAGTGTTGCGGGAAAACAAATTGTCGGAAGCGGCGTTGCAACAGAAAATGCTGCTGGAACAACAGGATTTGCAGGATAAGCTGCAACGGATTGCAAAGATGCGTATGTTCGATGATACGCTGATGAATGCAGTGTTCGATAGTCGCATTGAGGAAACGCAGGTCTTGATTCAAATAATTCTGGGCAGGGATGACATCAGGGTTATTTCAACCAAGACGCAGGAAGAGTTCATCAATGTGTATGGCAGGAGGGTAACGCTGGACATCATCGCCCGTGATGCCGACAACAAGCTGTACAACATTGAAGTGCAGCGTGACAAGTACAAGGCGCCACCGCAACGGGCACGGTTCCATGCTGCGGTGACGGACATTACGTTGCTGAAGGACAGGCAGCCGTTTAAGGAGATGCCGGATCGGTACACGATTTTTATCACGGAGGAAGACAAGTTTGACAAGGGCCTTCCTATGTACCATATCGAAAATACGATTACGGAGTTAGGTGATGAACCGTTTCAGGATGGCGGGCATATCATCTATGTAAACGGCGAATATCGAGACCTTGCCACACCGATTGGGCAGTTGATGCACGATTTTGCCTGCACGCAGGCCCGTGATATTTTGAATCCGGTATTACGTGAGCGGGTGCGGTATTTGAAGGAGAGCGAAGGAGGGAATGCGGAGATGTGTGAATTGGTAGAAGAATACGCAGAAAAGAGAGCGAAAAGAAGAGAAATGCAGGTTAAGTTGGAATTGGCCAAAAATCTTATAGAGAATACGGATCTTTCGTTAGAAGACATTGCAAAAAATGTAAAACTTCCACTTGCTACCGTAGAAGAGCTTGCGCGCGGAAGAACAGCGTGAATGTAATGAGATAGTTCAGAATGAAGGAGGAAACCAACCATGTTGAAAAGAATCATAACTTGTTTGTTGGCCTTGTCGCTTCTGGCTGGAGTACAGGTGAGCTTTGCCGCAGAAAAAGCAGGTGCGGAGGCGGGACCGATTTCCAAGGCGGAACACAGCCAATATCCACGTGCTTATGAAAAGGCGATTCTTGCCGCAAGATCAGAAGTTCCGGCAACAGCCGAATATCAGGGCATGTTAATTGAAAAGGAAACCAATAAGACGATTGCCTTTTCGTTTTTCGATAACAGCACGCTCCGTGCCTATGAAGTCACCGTGATAAAAGAGATAAATAAGGTGAAAACTGTTAAAATCGGAGGAAGCAATATTCCCGGCAGCACAACTGTTAATAAGACAGTCGAAGATATCGAAGAAATCATTAGCTTGGAGTATCCGGACGGCAAAATAAAATCAATTGAGCAAAAGTACGAGGGAAACCTCACCTATTATGAAGCGCAGCTGGAAACGCAGCGGTTTACGGTAGACCTTAAGATCAATCCGGTAACAGGAGCCATCGGCAGCCGGGTGTTGGAGTTTAAAGTGGAACCGCCCAAGAAGAAGCAACCTTCCAATAATCCGGCAAAAGAAGAACAGGTAAAACCGAAGCATCATAATCCGATTCCACCTGTTCCCGGCGAATGGATGTGCGGCAACTGCGGTACCCTGAACCACGAGGGACAATTCTGTACCAACTGCGGAATCCAGAGACCGGCGGAGATGAAAGCACCTGAAGTTAAGTGCAGCAAGTGCGGATGGAAGCCCCAGGATCCCAATAACCCGCCGAACTTTTGTCCGGAATGCGGCGCTCAGTTTGAAAAATAGCTCAGGCTTTTTTAATGCCATAATAATTCCCGTTCCACCGTTTTCCGGCGTTGCGGACGGTAAGCGCAACATAGTGGGGGCCTTTGGATTTTCGGTACAGGGCGGAGTGCTCAAACACATTTTCAATAGTTTGCGCGCCGTGGCCGCCCAGCCAGAACCACATGCGCTGGCAGAAGCGGAAGTCTTCCCTGCTTTTGTCTTGCCAGCTGTGCCCGTGAAAGTACATGCGCTGAAGTTCCGGGTCGGCGTCAAAGGCTTTTTGTAAAATGAAATCAACAGAAGGAGCGTTCGCTGCCAGTTTGTGATTGGCGGCGGGCGCTTCGGTGTTTTTCGGGCGAAGGCTTTCGCAAAATTTTACGGCGTCCGTTAAATCTGCCAGACGGTTACCGCAGATTGTATGACCTGTTACGGTGATGCCCCGGCCGGAACCGTACCATTCATATTCCTTGCCATGGTAGCCGATAGTTTTACGTCCGGGCAAAAGGTAAGATTTTTTATCCGGCAGAAAGCCCCACACGTGTACGCCGTTTCCGGAAGGGGAGAGGTCGCACCATGCGTCCGGCGCAAGGTGCAGGATTTTGTTCAGCCGGGGAGAACCGGGAGTGCAGTCGTCAATATCAATACAGGCCAGTTCGTTTTGAGTGGAGAGAAGCAGGCTCAATCCGCCGTTGGCAGGAATGGTGCGTAACGCATCGGAAAAAGGCCGTCCTGCTGTTTCCCAATATTGCCCGCGCAACACGGTTTCACCATACGTGGGCAGCTTTTTCGCTTTGCCGTCTATAAACACGGGCTTCCAGTTGATCCAACAGGGCAGGGCTTTCAAAAATTCGGGGATGCCGACCGGGTTGACTTCTATAATTTTTGTTTTTTTGGTAATCATAGTATTCCTTTCTGAAATCATAAACTTAACAGGTGTTGGGTGGATGCGTTGTTCTAAAAATAATTTGGCAAAAGTTCACCCGTGCTATTAAAAGTTCACTTATATTCACTTGCTTTTGAAAAAAGTTCACTTACTCTCAAACCGCTTGGTTACTGGTTTTAGATTACATTAAGTGAACATCAGTGAACTTTTTTAGTATGTCAATTATATAAAAAATGTTATATAGAAATAGCACAGGAAAAAAGTTCACCTATGTTCACTTAT
>CAJODT010000193.1 GCA_905233365.1 uncultured Succiniclasticum sp. | reverse complement strand
CTTGTAGGGATTATATAAATCCGTCACTTTTTCCGTAGTCTTAATTTCTTCTTTAACGCCTTCCAGTAATTCCAGTGCTTTCGCCCCGCCCTGGGCCGCACCGTGTTCACGGTATGCCCGGACAATTGTATTCAAATCGTCACTGTTGGTCGTAACCATGCCGCCGTCCCCGGCCCCGCCCAGATTCTTTGTGGGGTAAAACGAGAAGCAGCCAATGTCACCAAGTGTTCCGGCTTTCCTGCCCTTATATTCACACCCGATCGCCTGAGCGTCATCTTCTATCACTTTCAGGTTGTGCTTTTTGGCAATCGCATTGATCCTGTCCATATCACAGGGTGCGCCAAAAATGTGTACCGGCAGGATCGCTCTGGTTTTTTCAGTAATCGCATCCTCAATCAAATCCGGGTCGATATTATAATCCGACTGCTTTACATCAACAAAAACAGGGATCGCTCCCACGGAAGCAATCGCCTCAGCAGTAGCAAAGAACGAAGACGGCGTGGTGATAACCTCATCCCCCGGTTTAATATTACAGGCCTTTAACCCCAATACAAGCGCATCCGTTCCATTGGAACAGCCAATCGCATGTTTCACATTCAAATACTTTGCTATCGAGGCTTCAAACTCATTAACATATTTTCCGCCTATATAACAGCAGTTTTCAAGTATGTCCAAAACAACAGGCTCTACTTCAGGCTTTATTTTCTGATACTGACTGCGTAAATCTAAAAAGGGAACTTTCATTTTCCTATTTCCTCCTGATTTCCGGCCTCTGCCCTGTGTGCAACTGTTTCACATATCCTTATCGCCCTGATCCCGACATCTCCGTCAACCTCAACAGGCTTCCCGTGTATGACGGCATTATAGAATGCCACCAGTTCCGCTCTAAGCGGTTCTTCTATCGGGACATAAACCCTCTTTACGATTCCATCTTGTTTATAAGAATTGTTTTCTGTTGAATCAATAGCAAGATTTGTGCTTTTATAAATTTCAAGCGTTTTTGCAAGCAAATCCGCACGTATGCAGCTGTCCTTCTTGTGCACCGTTATGCTTCGCTCCCTGCCCTGGGACACCCGGCTCGCATTGATTACCGCATGACATCTTCCGCCAAAATCCATCAGGCATGTAGCAAAATCTGTGCGACCTGATATCACTGCTTCGCCCCGGCCATGTATGGATGTAATTTCCCTGCCTTCCATTAATGCACAGACCAAATCCACATCGTGTATCATAAGATCTTCTACTACCGTGGTATCTGTTATCCGGCCACTCACATTATACGGGCTGTACCTGCAGGCTTCTATGTAAAAAACGTCATCTGGATCAGTAAGTTTCTTCAGTTCCCTGAATACAGGATTGAAGCGCTCTATATGTCCTACTGCCAGCAATAAATGTTTCTCTTCAAAAATCCTGGTAATAACTTCAGCATCTTCGCTTGACGTAGCAAGAGGTTTTTCTATTAAAGCATGAACATTATATTCAGCCGCTTTCATTGCGACTTCTTTATGCAATGACGACGGTACCGCAATAACAACCGCCTCTATATTCTTCAGCAGGTCATCTGCAGTTTCAAAAGCTTTGACATCGTACTTCTCAGCAACAGCTTTTGCCTGTTCGCTGCTGGAATCATAAATCCCAACCAGGTCAAATCTTTTTTCCTCAGACAGATTGCGCACATGGTTGCTTCCCATATGGCCTGCCCCGATAACCCCGATCCTTAATACTCTCAATATATCCGCTTTCAATTAGTTCAGAAAGATATACTCTTCTTTTTCCCTCACCTAATGCCATACATAACTATTTTATAATAAATATCCCTCTTTTGCAATATTAAAGAGGGATATGTCGCTAATTTAATTTATTCGCTTCCGTCCATGGAAACAATTGTTATATCATGTTCCTCCGCCATGGCCAGGGTACGCCTGCGGTCTACCAACAGCGTCCTGCCCGCTTCAATTACAATACCGGTTGCTCCTGCATGGATCATGGAAGTCAGGGTGGTGGTTCCCACGCTGGGCATATCAAAACGGTTATCCTGGGCAGGCTTGGCTGTTTTGGCTACGATTACGCCACCTTTCCCTAAAAAGCCACCCCGCAAGATGCACGCATCCGTTCCTTCAATGGCTTCCAGCGCCATGACGGCCTTGTTCTTCACCACGACCGTCTGCCCGATATCCAGACGTCCCAGTTCCTTGGCCATACGGAAGCCAAACTGCATATCTGTCCATTCCTGTTCCGTCGGTTTGCGACGGGTCAGCACACCCGGTTCCGGCAACAGCGGTTGAATCAAATCTGTCTGATCCATCACATGCATGCCTGCGTCTTCGATCAGCTTAACAATGGCATTCATGATGGTATCGTCCTTCCGGTCCGGCAGGGATGACAGCAGCCGGATGGTAGTCAGATCCGGAATGATAGCTCCGTTTTTATATAAAACTTCCTTTGTAACCTTACCGATCATGGTCACTTTTTTTACACCGTGCTGCTTCAGTGTCTGCAAAATTCTTCCTGCTTTGCCGACATTGATAGTGTAGAACACATCTGCATTTTCCGGCAGTTCCGGATCGGTATCCGCTACCACAGCAATCGCTAACACTTTGTATCCTAGTTTTTTGGCAGACTGTGCCACGTCTACCGGAAGATGGCCGATTCCGGCCAGTAATCCCAAGGTTTCCATATATTTACTCCGCAATTCATAGGGAAACACTGATTAAGTAGCGTGCATACGAATTAATCAGTGTTTCCATAGATTAAAGGCAGCGAAACGATCCGCTGCCTCTGTTATTGATTTTAGCCAAGCATCTTTCTATCCTTATTTCCGCGTATGAATGATGCCTCGTTCCGCATTACGCAGAAAACGCATCAGATGTTCCACCGGTTCGCTGCTGTCCAGTTCCTGTTCCATAGTAGCAACAGCTTCTTCCAGGGAGAGACCGCTCCGATACAGGATACGGAAGGCTTTTTTCAGCT
>CAJODT010000192.1 GCA_905233365.1 uncultured Succiniclasticum sp. | reverse complement strand
TCTTCCGGTTTTTTTGTTTTTGCGGAAGAAGAGTTAGTTGCTTCGCCGGATGCAGTATTACTGTTACCTGGCGTCCCGTCGCCGCTGCCTGCTACCGCACCAACCAGTGAAGCATTTTTCTTTGTAACACCGCTCCGTCCCGTTTCCACCGGTTCCGCGCCATAACCTGCATCCACTACGGCCTGCACGATCGTTTCCGTATTTACTTTTGCTTCATCGTACACAACCTGCATGGAATTGGTCAGCAGGTTCACACTGGCCTTTTCCATTCCTTCCAGCTTGCTCACCGCTTTTTCTACACGGCTGGAACAGGCGCTGCAGGTCATGCCCGTAACGATAAATCTTTCTTTCTTCATAAACATCCTTTCTCATCGCAGCGCGCCCGCATTACACATATCACGCCTTATAAAACCTTAAGCATTTAAGGAAACACTGATTAGTCCGTCTGCACGCTGACCGGTTCTTTTTATGACCGATGCAAAAGAAGTTCTCTTTACTTCATCAGCTTCTGCACTGCAGAGACAAGTTCGTCAACCACTTCGTCCTTCCCATTGCGGATATCTTCCACCACACAGCTGTGGATATGCTGGGCCAGCAATTCCTTATTAAACGCGTTCAATGCGCTTTGGATGGCGCTGACCTGAACCAGGATATCGATGCAGTAACGGTCTTCCTCCACCATTTTTTCAATCCCCCGTACCTGTCCTTCAATCAGCTTCAGGCGGCGGATCATATTCTTATATTCTTTGCTGTTCACATCCCTGTATTTGTGCTTCACGCAGCCACAGCAGGAAGACCCGGACATGGTCTCTCCCGCTTCGGACGTTACGGCTGCAGCGTAGCAAAGTTTCTCCTTTTTTTCCATTATTTTTTCTTCTGCCATTTTCAAACCTTCCCATTATCAACAGCGGAACAAAGAAGTTTTTCATTTCCCGGAACAGCATTACTGTTAGCCCAAACTTAAACAACCTTATTGGTTATTTTCGCCAGCGTTCTATGGCTAAAAATTCCCTACGCTAATATTACCATTCCGGTGGCTGCCGGTGAGAGTCCGGCAGCCCGTATGGAAACCCTTCTCCTTATACCCCAACGGGGGGGTATATTTGTCAAGCATTTTTTCATAATTTTTTTAAGAAGTACCGAATAATTAAAAAAACTGATCAAAGCTAATCAAAACTGTATTTACATTGGCGATAGCTTTCCCGATTATCGTAATAGAGAAATGCTAATTCTTTCCGTAACGTCCAAGCCCACTTAATCTTTCTTCATTAAAAAATTATACAGCGCCCCAATCATGCCTGCATCGTTTTTCAAAGTTGCAAAACGCAGTGTAAGACGCTCGTACACAAAGGGGAGCAATCTTTTGCGCAAGGCATTATCCAGCTTTGGATACAGATACGCTTCCTGGGCTGCGATGCCGCCGCCCACAATGATCCGTTCCGGGTTTCCGGATTCAGAATGTAACAGATATTAGCAATGCCCACCGCCAAGTCTTCCATCTGTTTCTCAATCGCTGGCGCTTCATCTGCGTCGCTGCCCTGTGCCATGGCAAAAATTTTTTTGCCGTCCAGCTCAGTTTCCGGTAATCCTTTTGCCTTTGCCACGTTGCGGATCAGCGCCCGGGTAGATGCCATTTCTTCCCATGTGCCTTCCAGGCTGATGTGCTGTAACCCGACTTCTCCGGCGCAGAAGGCCGCGCCATGGATGACTTTTCCATCCAAAATCGCACAGCCGCCGATACCGGTTCCTACTGTTATACAGAACAGGGATTTTGCACCCTGTCCCGCGCCCAGCCAGTATTCGCCCAGCGCTGCAGCATTCACGTCGTTTTCTACCGTGCAGGGAAGACCGCAATGTTTTTTCAGACGTTCCCCTAACGCAGTCCCCGGATAACCCGGAAAATACTTCGGCGCATATAAAACAATGCCTTTGTCCAAATCAACCACGCCCGCTGTGGAAACAGCGATGCCCTGCAAATCATACTTTTGCCGGTAAGTATTCGTGACGGAAACTAAACTATCGATAAATCCGTCCACACCTGTTTCAACAATTATGTTTGGTGTTTCGCCTTTCAACAGCAGGTTTCCCTTTTCGTCCGCCACACCATATTTAATTGAAGTCCCTCCGATATCAAAACACATGTAGTGCATAATCATTTCCGTTCTGAGATAAACATTTACCCATTCAATATTTACTGTTGTTTTCTTTCGACCTTCTTCCGGACAGCTCATGCAACAGCTCTGCCGGGGTGATGCCGTGATAGGCCAGAAGTACCATGCAGTGATACCACAGGTCGCTCATTTCGTAAATTACTTCCTGGCGACTGTTGTTCTTGGAAGCGATGATAGTCTCCGCCGATTCTTCGCCCACCTTCTTTAAAATCTTGTCCTGCCCTTTCATGAACAGGTACTTGGTATAGCTCTTGTCGCCACCATGTTCCCGTTTGTACAGGATGACCCGGTACAGTTCTGCCAGCACGCCGTAAATGCTTTCGTTGTCCGGTTCCGGAACCGGCAGGTTCTTTCCTTCGCCTTCGTTCCATAACGGGTTAAAGAAGCAGGAACGGTGCCCCGTATGACAGGCTGCACCGGTCTGATCTACCTTCACCAGCAGTGCATCCCCATCGCAATCGTAGGTAATGGACTCCACCTTTTGCATATGGCCGCTGGTGGCTCCTTTGTTCCAGAGCTCCTGACGGCTGCGGCTCCAGAACCAGGTGTAACCGGTCTCCACCGTCTTCGCCAGACTCTCGCCGTTCATATAGGCCAGCATCAGGACCTCATCGCTGTACACATCCTGCACGATGGCAGGAATCAATCCCTTTTCATCAAATTTCAGATTGGCAAAATCAATTTTCATTATAATCTCACCTCTACCCCTTTATCCCGCAGGTACTGTTTCACCTGCCGAATCGTAAACGTTTTGTAATGGAATACGGAAGCCGCCAATACCGCGTCTGCCTTTCCCAGCGCAAGCACGTCATAAAAATGTTCCAGCGAGCCGGCGCCACCGCTGGCAATGACGGGCACGTTCACCGCTTCGGCCACCGCCCGGGTCAGGGGAATATCGTACCCGTTCTTGGTGCCGTCCGCGTCCATGCTGGTCAGCAGAATCTCCCCGGCTCCCAGGTTTCCACCCATTCCAGACAGTCGATGCCCGTTGGCGTACGGCCGCCGTTTACGTAAATCTCCCAGCGGTCGGTACCACAACGTTTCGCGTCCACCGCCAATACAATACACTGGCTGCCAAACAGTTCTGCGCCCCGGGCAATCAGGTCCGGATTTTTAACCGCGGCTGTATTCAAAGACGTTTTGTCCGCCCCTGCGTTCAGGCAGTTGCGGATATCTTCCACTGTACTGATACCACCGCCTACCGTCAGCGGCATAAAGGCCTTGCCCGCCGTCCGGTTGATGACGTCCAGCATGGATTTGCGTTTTTCCACGCTGGCAGTGATATCCAGAAACACCAGCTCGTCCGCGGCTTCCCTGTCATAGACGGAAGCCAGTTCCACCGGGTCTCCCGCATCGCGGAGCCCCACAAAATTCGTGCCCTTTACGACCCGCCCTTCTTTAACATCCAGGCAAGGAATGATCCGTTTGGTCAGCATGTCGTTCCCCTTAATAATTATAACAAAATTTAATATGCGAAACTACGCATGACAGCGCGATTTCGCAGTTATTTCAAAAATTAGCGGCCATCACTGGCTGCTGCTTATATTTACACTTTTCCTTTCGCCACAGCAAGCGCTTCTTTTAAATCCACTTTGCCCGCATATAGCGCTTTGCCGATAATGACGCCTTCGATACCGTCCTGCTCCCGGGCCATGACTTTTTTCACGTCTTCAATGGAAGCAACGCCGCCGCTGGCAATGACTTTCACGCCGCTGGTTTTCGCCAGTTCCGCCGTGGCGTCCACGTTGACGCCCTGTAATTTTCCGTCCCGGCTGATATCCGTAAAAATAATGTGCTTGATACCAATCTCCGCCATCCGTTTGCCTAATTCCAGATAATTCATGCCGCCCGAAACGCCCCAGCCTTCCACGGCGACCACCCCGTTTTTGGCATCGATACCTGCCACCGCCTGCCCCGGGAAGAACTTGCAGATTTCCCGTGTTTCCGCCGGGTTACGGGCAGCCAGGCTGCCTAAAATAACACGGGTCACACCCAGGTCCAGCATACGGGAAACCGCGTGCAAATCACGGATGCCGCCGCCAACTTCCACTTTCATATTTCCGGCTTTGGTCATAATTTTCCGAATCGCTTCCAGGTTTCGGCTTTCCCCGGCCAGGGCCCCGTCCAAATCTACAACGTGCAAAAATTCTGCCCCGGCATCCCGGAACTGCTCCGCTATGGCAGAAGGGTCTTCCGCATATACCGTTTCCTGTTTAAAATCGCCTTCTACAAGACGCACTACTTTGCCATTCCGCAAATCAATGGCGGGAAAAATAATCATAAGTATCTCTTCTTTCTGAATCGTGTACGGTTTTGCGAAATCTTTTCCTGAACGATAAAACTATAGATTAACAAATCGCCTCAACATAGCCAGCCCCACTTCGCTGGATTTTTCCGGATGGAACTGCACGCCGGAAATGTTTCCCCTGCCAACGCTGGCGACGATGTCTGTTCCATAATCACAGACGGAAGTGATCAGCGTCCTGTCTTCCGGTTTGCAGCAAAAGCTGTGCACAAAATACACATACTGCCCTTCACTGCCTGTCAGTAATGGGGAAGCTGTCTTCAAATTTAACTGATTCCATCCCATATGGGGTATTTTCAAAGAAGTTGGAATACGCACAACTTTCCCGGGAAAAACGCCAAATCCCTTCACGCCCGGGGCTTCCTCGCTTTCCTCAAACAGCACCTGCATGCCCAGGCAGATTCCCAGAAAAGGTTTGCCCGAAGCAATATATTCTTTAATGACCGGGATTACTCCGGTTTTTTCCAAATTCGCCATACAGTCGCCGAAAGCACCTACCCCCGGCAGAATCAGCTTTTCTGCCGCAGCGATGATTTCCTTATCGCCGGTGATGACAGG
>CAJODT010000191.1 GCA_905233365.1 uncultured Succiniclasticum sp. | reverse complement strand
ACACAGCGGATACCGTTACCGCACATTTTTCCTTCTGATCCATCTGCATTAAACATGCGCATTTTAAAATCTGCTACCGTGGAAGGACATATTAAAATCAATCCGTCACTCCCTATGCCGTAATGATACCGGCTTACGAATCTTGCCACTGCTTCAGGATTGGACATTTCCTGCTGTGTACAATCTACGTAAACATAATCGTTTCCGCAGCCATGCATCTTGGAAAATTTAAACTTCATCACTTCATCCCCTTGCCTGTACTGGCTCATTCTCCACAATATTATATTCTATGTAAAATCATATTCTATAATTATTAATACAAGATTATTTAATTATATCGTGTTTCCTGAAATTGAACAAGTAAGAAATCATGTTTCCTATAAAAAATTATAAACTGCATCATACAAAAAGCCCCCGCACGTGAGTACGGGGGCTTCGTTGTGGCCAAAAACAATCGTTAGATTTTATGCCAAATACTATATGGTGGGCCTAAGTGGACTTGAACCACTGACCTCACGCTTATCAGGCGTGCGCTCTAACCAGCTGAGCTATAGGCCCGTCATCGTCCGCTGACGACGTTGTTATGATAGCACTCGTTTCAATTCTTGTCAAGGACATTTCCACGTAATTTGCTAAAACAAAAACAGATTTTTTTTCTCCCGTCCACGGGTTGAACAAATATTCTTCCAATGCATACTTTTTATGTAAAGCACGCCAGTTTTTAAAGGAGTAATCCGGTACATAGTTCCGCACCAGTTTTTCGTTTTTCCAAAAGGCAGAAGCTTTATCGTAATTAATTGCCGTACGCCATTGCAGCCATTCCGGTTTAAAATTGGGCAGATGCAGCAACACATCCAGCCGCAGCAGTTCCCGTATCGGGAACAGTAATTCCGGCTGCCGTTCTTCAACATATTTATACAGCAATTCAGCCGTTTCCATCGCGTTATGGCCCAGGCCAGCCATGTCTTTATGCCGGTACCATTCTGTCAGTTCCCGGTAAAACACAAAAGCTGAACCTTTCCCTGCCTGCTCCACCAGATACGCAAGGGTAAATGGGAACCTGCCGCTGTTTGCTGTCAGGTCAAATACCTCTTCCAATATTTTAAGAAAACGCATCTCCGGATATGTCATGCAGTTTGTAGATAAAATTTCATAGGGAGGCCGGTCCATATAAACAAGTCCGTGCCGGGCGGAAAGCCTTTCCATCTCCGTACCGGACAGCACTTTTAAAAAGCCCAGCTGCAGCGTATGAGGGCGCAGTCCGTACACATCGTCAAAGGAACGGGCAAAACTGTTCATGTCCTGCAACGGAAGCCCGGCAATCAGGTCCATGTGGATATGTATGTTGCCGTTTTTCAGCAAGGCCGTAACATTTTCTTTTAACTGCTCCCAGTCATCGTTCCGGCCTATACCCTGCAACACCGCCGGGTCTGTACTCTGCACACCGATCTCCAGCTGGAAACGGCCTTTCGGAACAGTCTGCAAAAACCTGACAACCCCGGGACTCAGGATATCGGCCTTGATTTCAAAATGAAAGGTAGTTTTTGTATCCGCTTCCGCGAGATATCGCATCATGGGGAAATAGTAGTTCTCGTCCAGATTATAGGTCCGGTCTACAAATTTCACCAAAGTTGCCCCTGCCTGCATAAACCGGTCCATGTCTGCCAGTACCAGGTTCAGGCTCCGCCGGCGCACCGAATGGGAAATACCGGACAGGCAGTACGCACAGTGGAACGGGCAGCCACGGGACGCTTCGTAATACACGATCTTATGCTGAGCCACCACTTCATCCAGATCCGGATAGGGAAACGGCAAATCATCTAACTTTTCAAACACCAGCGGCTTATCCGGAGCTGAAATTATCCCGGCCTCATCCCGACAGGCAATACCCGGCGGCAGCAAGGCTTTCCATTGGCTTATGTTTTCTCTTGCAATGCTCTGAACAGCATCAGACGGAATACCTTTTGCGCCCTTCTGTTCAAATTGCGTAAGCTGCCGCAGGAATTGCGCTATTGCTTCTTCCCCTTCGCCACAGACAATGAAATCCGCAAAAGGAGCCTCGGCAAAAACTTTCACCGGCCGGAACATGACCTCGGGGCCACCCAGCATCAAAAAGCAGCCGGGCAGGACTTTGCGCAGCAATTCCCCCAGTTCAAATACAAACGGCCGATTCCAGATATGTACTTCCAGGCCGATCAGGACCGCCTCAGGATTCACGGCATGGCAGGCTTCAATCCGTTCTGTAATACGGGTTAAAACGGAAAGTACCGGCTCGTTGACCGTAGCTTCCAGCATATGGGCAGCTATGCCCCGCTCCCTGCAGTATTCCGTTACATAACGGATACCCAGCGCTGTATGAATATATTTGCTGTTCGTTCCGATAAAAAAAGCCTGCATAATAATAGTACTAACGTTACATACGCTTTATGTTTACGAATTAATTGGCATCAGACCCTGCACATCATGGCATAAAGTTCTTTAAACATATCTTCTTTCATCCGCTTGGGCATCATTTCCATGTTGTTCAGAAC
>CAJODT010000190.1 GCA_905233365.1 uncultured Succiniclasticum sp. | reverse complement strand
AAGCGTCAATTACATCCGGATTATCTTTCTGCAGGTCGCTGGCCGATGAAACCATAAATTTCCGGTTCATCTCATCCAGATAAACCTTAGTGTTTTTGCCAAGGGTCCGGGTGGGACGGAACTGTGCTACCGCCTGCCGGTTCTGCTCACGGTAGGCAAGATTTTCCTTAATCTGCTGTGGGGTAGAGCGTTTACGGGCGTCTGTCGAAAACCAGTCAGAAAGCTTGTCTGCACAGTCGTCGCACAGATTGCCGCCAGACAATTCTTTACGTTCCGTCATTCCCATTTCTTTCCCGCAGATAGAGCATTGCCTCTTTTCGAATAAGCTGCCAAAAAATGACATAGTGTACCTCCTTGTGATTAAAAATTTGATTTATGAAAAATATCTAAATGAACACATACCTCTGTATTTTTATTATACACATTTTATGCAAGTAAATAAAGATAAAGATTTAATAAAAATTTCATAAGTGATAAAATATATAAAAAGGAGGCGGTAACCGATGATGAATAAAAAATTAGCAGCCGGTTTTTTGATCGCAGCGATTGCAGTACAAAGCGCGGCGTTTGCCGGGAGTTATGCGGACAGTGCGGCAGGGAATGCGCCCCTTGCGCAGGGGAACAGTAATGCTGCTGCAAGTATTTATGACGCAGAAACAACCGGGCCCAACGGAGCCGGCCCAAGTGTGCGCGACCCGAAGTATTATGAAGCGACAGACAAGGTGTTTCTGGGAACCTGGGAGTGTACCAACGATCCTAATTCCAAACTGACCATCAAGGAAGCCAATCCGCAGACCGGCGGTTATTACGCAGACTTTTTCTTTTATCGTCTGGCCCATGCCGACGGCTATGCCAACATCAACGGAGATAAGCTGTCCATCAATCAGGGCTCTGTCAATGACAACCAGAACTTCCGCGGTAATTTTGAAAGAATACAGAACGGTATCCGCTTTACCGTTACCGAATCCGGTTTTAATTACCTGAAACCGGGCGACATGTTTGAATATAAAAAGATGAGCGGGAAACCTGCCATTGCCGATTCGGACATCCTCGGCACGTGGACGTTGCGCAGCTGGGCAAATGCTAAAATTGTGCGTTATGAATTTACCAAAGAAAACTGGTGGGTCGCGTATTCGCCCCAGTGGGTCGGGCCTGATCCAAAACCGAAGACCAACGAAAACGGCGTGTATAAAAAGGTTGCGGCTGGTTTTTATAAAGTGATGCACGAAGGTAACTATGATCCCATCTTTAAACTGTATGAAACCGACGGAAAATTTTACGCTTATGTGTCCGTCAAAAACGATGCCAACGCCGGTTGTAAAATGCTGGCGATCAACGGACGGGATGCATGGTTTTATAACGACAGCGAGGAGGCGCGGCAGTGAAAAATAGTTATAAAATAATAAATGCAAAACGATTTTTCTTATTTGTGCTAACGCTGTTTTTGCTCATGCTTTCCCCGTTAACCGGACAGACCGCTCCGGAAGAGATACAGCCTGTGAAAGCCGGTGAGTACCACTGTGTTTCGTATCCCGGTATCGGGACCCGGGTTCTTACACTGTTCCGGGAACCGGACGGCACGGTATATTTTTCGTTGGAAGGAAGAAATGGGTACGGACTGAAGAATAAAGACGCTTTTAACCGGGAAGGGCAGTGCTGCACACTGGCCGGCGTTTTCCGCCAGGAAGGAAAGCACGGGATTTTGGACACAGGTTCTGTTGACTTTTCGCATCCCATGGAATTACAACTCCATCACAGAGCGCCGGTTAAAATAATCTACCATGCAGAAATCACAGGGGACGAGATCCGTATCTCCCAGGAAGAAAAGGACAGGACCGGATTTACCGAATTTATTGAACTGACGGGGATTTACAGATATAAGCAAACTGATCAGAGACCTCCTGTCATCAACCGGACGCTGGCGCTGTACCGGGTGGAAAATCTTCCCGGCAACGCAAAGAAGGCAGGCTTCGACCCCCGGAAAGTCGTTGAAACAAAAATGAATACATTTGCAGACA
>CAJODT010000189.1 GCA_905233365.1 uncultured Succiniclasticum sp. | reverse complement strand
AACCGGCTGATTTCCACCGGTTCCAGCAACAGCCCGAAATCCAGCGTACCGTTCTCCAGTTTTTCCTTCACGTCGTCCGCGTTGGCCGTGTAGATATGAAACACCACCTCCGGATAATGTTGCCGGAAGGATGTCATCAGACGGGACAGGCCTTCCATGTTTCTGGTTTCACCGCAGCCGATGCCAATGGTACCTGTCACCGTTTCCCTGTTCAGGATGATCTCCTGTTCCGCTTTTTCCGCCAGCTCCAGAATTTCCTGCGCCCGCCGCCGCAGCAGCCGGCCTTCTTCCGTAAGCGTAACGCTGACGCGGTTGCGCTGGAACAGGCGAACTCCCAGTTCCTCTTCCAGCTGCATCATCTGCCGGGAAAGTGTCGGCTGGGTAATATGCAGCTGTTCCGCCGCACGGGTGATGTTCTCTTCCCTTGCAATTGTAAGAAAATACTTCAGTACACGGATTTCCATAACTTTTCCGTTTCCTTTACCCGTTACTCTTAACCGTTTTCTTTACGGATTTCTTTTACTTGTTTTATTATCCGGTTCATTATCCGTTGTGCAGGCGTACTCTGGATTGAGCCTGCTTTTAGTTTATTTTCCCAGCCCGTTATCCTTCAGCCAGCCGTCGAGGCCGCCGGTCGAGTTGAGCAGGATACCGTCTTTAACCTTGGCATTGGGAAGGGTTTTCCGCAAATCATCCACGCTTCCTTCAACACCGCTGCCACCGCTGGTGGCAAAGGGCAGAATCGTTTTGCCGGACAAGTCCTGCGCTTCTACAAAGGTTTTCACTGCCATGGGTTCAATGTACCACCAGATGGGATAACCCAGCAGGATGACATCGTACTGTTTCATGTCAGGCAACGGACCGGCCAGTTTGGGACGGGCATTGTCTGCTTTTTCTTTTTTGCCGATGTCAATGGTGGCATGGTAATCGGTGGGATACGGCGTTGCCGTTTTGATTTCAAACAAATCGCCGCCGGTCTTTTGCTGTATGGTCTGCGCCACCTTACGGGTAGTGCCTCCCCAGGAAAAATATGCCACCAGCACTTTCCCGTTCACCGGGGCGGGAGCCGCTTCGGCCTTCTTGGTCACAGCCGCCGGTTTCGCGTCGCTTTTGGGCGCCTCGGCTTTTTTATCGCCGCCGCAGCCCGCAAAGGAAATGCACAGGCACAGCGCCATCAGGGTAAACATAATTCGTTTCAGCACAATTACATCCTCCTTTATTTATTTCATTATAAATATTTGAATATTTACGAATCAATATACAGAATTTATATATTTATAATAATCATTAAAGCTGACTGTAAGTCAAGTAAATTTTTTGCGCAAGTGACAAAACATTTTCCGGCTTTATGTCAGAAAAGCGGAATTGGTATTGTACAAATAGTATTATTTCATATACCGGTTTGCAAAATCGGCAATTTCGTCCAGCGAATCAATGCTGTCCTGCATTTCGGGAAGCAACAGCGCAAAGTCATGGGACATGCCGGGATAGACCGTTAATGTAACGGGAATCCCATCCGCTGCGGCCTTCTCCGCCAGTCGCACGCTTTCCGTCAGGAAGAGTTCGTTACCGCCCGCCTGGATCAGCATCGGGGGCAGGCCGGACAGGTCGGCGTATATGGGCGAGAGCCGGGGATCTTTACGGCTCAGTTTTCCTTTATACTTCGCATCCTTGACCGGAATGTTCAGCGGAGTACCTTTACCTAAAATGACATCCTTTTCGTCGTTGTAATACCGGGAAGTTCCCTTCTTATGTTCAAAAGTCGTCCAGGGGGAAGCCAATGCGATGACGCCGGGCTGGGGCAGTTTATTTTCCTTTAAGTACAGCGAAAGCTCAACTGCCAGGTTCCCGCCGGCGGAGTCACCGGTCAGGATAATGTTTTCCCCTTTAATACCACGGTTGAGCAGCTCTTTGTAAACAACCACCGCGTCTTCCAGTGCCGCAGGATACACATGAGCGGGCGCCAGGCGGTAATTGACAAAGTAAACTTCTCCCGCGTCCGCCAGAGTTGCCTGACGCA
>CAJODT010000188.1 GCA_905233365.1 uncultured Succiniclasticum sp. | reverse complement strand
GGGCTATAATTTGCCCTCAAAATACGTGATTCACACCGTCGGCCCCGTCTGGAACGGCGGTAACAATAACGAAAAGCAGCTGCTCGAAAGCTGTTACAAAAATTCTCTCGCGCTCGCGGCGGAAAATTCCTGCGAAAGCGTCGCCTTTCCGATGATTTCCGCAGGGGTTTACGGCTATCCGAAAAAAGAGGCGTTCGACATAGCCGTCAGTCAGTGTGCGGAATTCTTAAAAGCCAACGATATGACGATTTATATCGTCATTTTCGGCAGGGATTCGTTTCTTGAAAACGGCAAACTGTTTTCAGACATAAAGCGGTTTGTTGACGACACATACATTCTCCCCTGTCCGGCTGCCGCTTCCCCGTCTTTTGACAGGGAGAAGACCGTTGCTACGGAAAAGAAGCGCGCATTCCCCGGCTCTGCTAAAAGAAACTTGCGGAAAATGTCCTCCTCGGTTGAGACATTTCCGAGCGAGTGCGTGGCAAACGAAGAAATTTCCGTCACCGTTGACGAGAGTTTTTCGCAGATGCTTCTTCGCAAAATCGACGAAAAGGGTATTTCCGACAGCGAGTGCTATAAAAAAGCAAATATCGACAGACGCCTGTTTTCAAAAATCCGAAGCGACGTTCACTACAAACCGAGCAAACCCACGGCGATTGCCTTTGCAATCGCGCTTGAAATGAATCTTGACGAAGCGAAGGAATTGCTCTTAAAGGCGGGCTTTGCGCTTTCATGGCAAGACGTTCTGGGAAACGGACCCAGAAGTTGAACAGGTCGATGGCTGATTCTCTTATACTCGCAAGCAGCTGAGGGGAATATTGAAGTTTTATTTGAACGCGAGTATCAATTTTGAAACATGCCGCCGAAAATCCGCGAATAGAATGGAAGGAGATCTATTCGACGGAGGTAAGGTCAAATGCTGTCATCGGCTTTTATGCTGCTGCTCTCCGGCGCGTTCCTCACGCTGCGGCTTGGCCCGGGGAGCGGCTCTTTTCCGCGCCCGCTGCGCCCGGAGGAGGAGCGCGCCGCGGTGGACGCCTGGGTGAACACGGGCGACCTGGATGCGCGGAATACGCTTGTGGAGCACAACCTGCGCCTGGTGGCGCATATTGTCAAGAAATATTACGCCCAGACAGCCGATCAGGAGGATTTGGTCTCCATCGGCACCATCGGCCTGATCAAAGGCGTCAGCACCTATCGCCCGGAAAAAAACGTCCGCCTGGCCACCTATGCCAGCCGCTGCATTGAAAATGCTATGCTATCGCCAAAGACTTTTTGGAACAGAATCGGAGCGCCGAAGCTGCGGACGCCCGGAAAGCTGCCTGCTGGCACGTCTTGTTTCCGACTTATGAGGGAATGTATGTCGTGGCGCTCTACGATAACGGAACAGTCAGATACGCGCCCCTTTGTGTCCATAGTTTCCGGCTGATTGCGCCCAGGAAAATACTGGACGCCCAGATTTTCCAGAGGCAATATCACGATTGTAGGGACATTGATAATCTGGCAGACCGCCTCCGTTGGCACCGTCACAGGCTCGGACTGATGCAGAGGGAAGTCGCGGACCGAATTGGCATCAGTCGTCAGGTCTACATTGACCTGGAAACAGGGGCGTGCCAGACCTGCTCCCGCGCAGCGATTGATGCTCTGCTTGCGTTGTTTCGAGTTTCGCCGGAACAGTTGCTGGACGACTATAATCTATTTCTGTATCGTGGACAAGCCCAGCAGATTCGGGCTTACCGGCTGCGCCTCGGTTTGAGCTGCAAGGCATTTTCTAAAAAAACGGGTATCTGTGAAAGCTCTATCAGAAGCTGGGAGAAAGGACACAAGCAGATCAGTAAGAAAGCCTGGGAAAAATATTTCAAAGGCAAATTATAAATTTTCAGCCGATTCCCGTCATGGAATCGGCTGATTTTATGGAAACTATCTGACTTGCTCCACGGCGCGCTTTGGATTTTTCTTCTCAGAAATTTTCTTTCTGTCAGCGATCACGCACTCCAGCAGCTTCAATTTTTGCGAAATCGGACAGTTAAGCTTCTGAATTCGATCTTGGACATAATCAGCGTGAACGCTGGCTACCCTGGAAGCCAACTCACGCCGCCCTTCTTCAGTCTTTGGATAATAGATCTTTATCTCCATTGGAGCGCTTTTTCGCACTAAATCACTTCCTTCCTGGTGGAGAGTAACCAACAAATCATATGGCCTTTTTTTAGGTGGTATGACATCAATCGTTAGCCTGGAAAGCGATAGGACAGCTTGAATTTGCCTCTGCAACCTTTGTTGTAGCATTCCAACAGAACGCGGGCACAGCGAAGGCCGTTACTGTTCGTGCTGTAATCACTTTTGGCGCGGCGGATAATAGAAACC
>CAJODT010000187.1 GCA_905233365.1 uncultured Succiniclasticum sp. | reverse complement strand
CAGGGCGGCCCGCTGGAGCACATCATTGCGGCAAAGGCGATCGCGTTCGGCGAAGCGCTGCGCCCGGCGTTCCGCACCTATCAGCAGGGCATTCTGGACAACGCAAGGGCGCTTGCCGAGGGACTCTGCCGCCGCGGGTTCCGGCTCGTTTCGGGCGGCACCGCCAACCACCTGATGCTCGTCGATCTGCGCAGCTTCGGGCTGACCGGGCGCGAGATGGAGCAGCGGCTCGACGCGGTGCGCATCACCGCCAACAAAAACGCGATCCCGTTTGACCCCGAAAAATATACGATCACCAGCGGGCTGCGGCTCGGCACCCCCGCGGTGACGACGCGCGGCTTTACCCCCGCCGATATGGACGTGATTGCGGACTGCATCCATCGCACGGCAACCGATTTCGAGGGCAGCCGCGCCGACGTGCTTGCCGCCGTCGCCGCCCTGACTGCCGCGCACCCGTTGTATGAATAAAAAAATTCCCCACAGGGGAATTTTTTTATTCATAGCAAAATGAAGAATGAAGACTTAAGATTAAAGAATGAATCATTGTCGTAGATTTTGCGGAGCAACATCTTTCTTTTGTCAGAGCATTTTCGGAAAAAATGTGTTGGCTCATGGGCAAAAACGCCAGAAAAATGTGTTTTTCTGCCTTGAAAAATTCAGAAAAATGTGTTATCCTATAGTCGGATCCTTGAGAAGGACGGTGATTTTTTGAAACGCAAGGCAATTGCGGATTTGATCCGCTGGAAATCGAGTGAAGACCGCAAGCCGCTGGTCCTGAAAGGCGCGCGGCAGGTTGGCAAGACATGGTTGATGAAGGCGTTCGGAAAGAGCTGCTACGATCACTATGTCTATTTCAACTTCGATGAAGAAGATGCGCTGAAATCCATTTTTGAAACCAACAAGAATCCGGGACGAATGATTGAGCTCTTATCAATGATCTCCGGAGAAAAGATCCTTCCCGGTGAAACACTGATCATCTTCGACGAAATTCAGGAATGTCCCGAGGCGTTGAACGCTCTGAAATACTTTAAGGAGCAGGCAAACGAATACCACGTCATTGCTGCCGGAAGTCTTTTGGGCACGCTTCTCGCAAAGCCCAAAACCTACCCGGTGGGCATGGTCAATCTGCTTGACATCTATCCGATGGGCTTCGATGAATTCCTGGATGCCACCGATCCGGTGCTGTTTTCCTATTACGACAGCATACAAAAGGAACAGCAGATCGAGGAAATCTTTCACAAGCGGTTGCTGGATGCGTATCATCATTACCTGATCATCGGCGGAATGCCGGAATGCGTCGCTTCATGGATTCAGTACAAAGATCCTGCCCGCATTTCTCAAATTCAGAGAGAACTGATCGAAATCTACGAAAATGACTTTTCCAAGCACAACGGAAAAGTCAACAGTGGGCGAATCCTGATGGTGTTCCGCAGTATCGTCTCACAGCTTGCAAAGCCCAACGAGAAGTTCATGTACGGGGCTGTAAGAGAGGGCGGCAGAGCAAGAGACTTTGAAGAAGCAATCGAATGGCTTGTTTCAGCCGGGATGCTGAACCGTGTCTATAACGTTTCTAAGATGGAGCATCCGTTGGCCGCGTTCGACAAACTGGACCAGTTCAAATTGTTTGTCTTTGATACCGGACTTTTGAAAGCTATGGCAGGGATCGACAACAGCGCCATCCTCTTAAAAAACGATTATCAGTTCAAGGGTCCCCTGACGGAAAACTATGTTTTGCAGCAGCTCCGCAGGCAGTTTGAGATAGGTCCTCGGTATTATTCCGACAAGAACTGCGAAATCGATTTTATCCTGCAATACAGAACCGAGATCATCCCCGTGGAAGCGAAAGGCGGCGAAGATAAGTCTGCGCCCTCTTTCAAAAAGTATGTCTCAGATCATCGACCGGAGCATGCACTTCGCTACTCAAAGCGAGGATACAGAAAGGATGGGCTTATTACGAATCTGCCTTTGTATCTTGCGGGAAAAACAAGAGAATTGCTTTAATAAACAACCCCTCACATCGCTGTGAGGGGTTGTTGCCTT
>CAJODT010000186.1 GCA_905233365.1 uncultured Succiniclasticum sp. | reverse complement strand
CGCAGGAGAAAAAACTGCAGAAAGCGCATATGGACAGCATTACTTATGCCCGCATCGCGCAGGCGCTGGCCAAAGACTTTTTCAGCATTTATTATGTCAACATTGATACAGACGCCTTCATAGAATTCAGTTCCGCAGATAAATACAAGGAACTGCAGATGGAAAGCAACGGCATCGATTTCTTTGAAAGCAGTTTGCATAACGCGCCTCTTACGGTTCATGAAGACGACCTGTATAAAGTACTTTACGTGCTGAACAAAGAAAACATGCTGAAGGAATTAGAGGAGAATGGAAGTATTTCGATTACCTACCGCCTTGTTATCAGCGGCGAGAGCGTTTATGTCAATATGAAAATCCTCCTGATGGAAGATTCCGAAAATGAAAGCCGGCATGTTGTGGTAGGCATCAGCAATGTGGAAGCCCAGATTAAACGCGAGCAGGAATTTGCCGAAGCGCAGGCGATTGCCAGGCAGGACAGTCTCACCAGTGTGAAAAATAAACGGGCCTTTAGCAAATCAGAAAAAGATCTGGACGAAGCAATCGGTCAGGGAAAATTAGACCATTTTGCTGTTGAGGTCTGCGAGGTATTGGGCGCAGCAGGCGGGAAAGCGACTTCAGAAGAAATCGTTGACGCCAGCCAGCTGATCTGCGATTCGTTCCGGCACAGTCCCGTGTACCGCATTGACGATACGGAATTCGCCGTACTGGTACGGGGCAGGGATTACAAATTCCGGGAAAAGATTTTACAGATTCTGGAAGAGGGGATCAACCGCAATAAAGAGAGCGGCGGCACTGTGATTGCAACCGGTTTTGCCGAATTCGACGCAGAACAGGACAACACTGTAGAAAATGTGTTTGAACGGGCCAGCATTGCCATGGACGAGAACAAACATTTTTTACAGGACGGTGAGCGACCGGCTTAACACTAATAGAAACAGGCAGGAACGCAACAAGCCTTCTCAGCCGGATACGGATAATACAGGAGCGTGAAACAACGATGGCTAATCATATCGAAAGCGATAAAAAGAACAGTATCCGAAAAGCAGCTCTTATAGGCGGCGTCATTATAGCTGTTATATTGGTTTTGGGCACCATGTGGATGGGCCGTATCGCAAAAAAAGATACGGAAGACGCGGTACGTTCCGTAAGCCTGCTGTATCTTGACGAACTGGCAGGACGCCGGGAACAGGTCATCGCATCTAACCTCAAAAACAGTATTAATAATTTGCAGTTGGCAACAAGCCTCCTTGAGGCTGAAGACCTGCAGGATATGGGGCGCCTGCAGGCATTTCAGCGCAGGATGAAAGCGCTGTACAGCCTGGAAAAATTTGCTTTTGTAGACAGCAACGGGCTGATTTATACCTCGCAGGGAATACAGCGGGATATTGATACATACAAGTTTGATTACCGCGCGATGGAAGGGCCGGAAATTTCCGTCAAGAACATCGAGAGCACGGACAAAAAAGTAATCATCGCGATTCCGCTCAAACGGATCCGCTTTGAGGGACAGACGCTGGTAGCAAGCTTCATGGAAATTGATATGCAGCGAATGCTGGAAGGCGTTTCCCTGCAGGCTGACGCCAACAAAACAACCTTTTGTAATATTTATATCAAGGACGGGGCGCCGCTGACCAACGTGGTATTGGGCGGACTGTCTGCCGACGACAATCTTTTGCAGGCCATGACCTCCGCTAACTTTGAATCCGGGTATTCCCTGACAAAGATGAAACAGGATTTTTTCACCGGAAAAGAAGGATATGTTTCTTTCCTGTATAACGGTATTGCGGAAACCATGTATTATGTGCCGGTTCAGGGAACCAACTGGATGCTTACATATCTGATCCGGGAAAACCTGATCAGCGAAAAAATCAGTTCCATTACCGACAGTATCCTGATGCGCAATCTGGCGCAGACCCTTTTGACTGCAGCCGTACTGCTTGCAATGTTTATTGTCATGTTCAGGCAAATGCGGCGGTCCGCGAAGCTGGAACTGGAAAAGGAAACCTTTGAAACTGAGACCCGGATAAAACAGAAGGAACTGGAACATCGT
>CAJODT010000185.1 GCA_905233365.1 uncultured Succiniclasticum sp. | reverse complement strand
ATACTACAGTTAGTCCTTTATCCGTAGTTGTTGAACCAATAAGACTTACGATGGTTTCGATGTCAACAAGCGGCTGCCCTTGCCAGTTTTTAGAGATATAGCAAAACAAACGATGTTCTACCTTGTTCCATTTAGATGTGCCTGTAGGGAAATGCGAAACATGGATTTCCATTTGCGTTTCATTTGCCAGTTCCTGAACATAATGTTTCCAAAGCCAAATTCGGCATCCGTTACTGCCTCCACTGTCGCATGTAATGAATAAACGCTTGGCGTTCGGAAAAGTGTTTTTTCCAACGCAACGCCACCATTGAGTAACACTCTCCCCTGCGAATTCAGGTGTATCATGGCTGAGGCCAAGATTTACAAAACCCGTGTTGTTGTTTAATACATATACCCCATATGGAGAAACTTTTCCAAGTTCTGGCAAAGGAAAGTCATGATCTAATACTTTCCTGGGATTTTTTTCAGGACGGTACTCGGGTCCATTATTCTTGAAATTGCCTACATTTTCCTTTTTCTTTGTATCAATTGAGATTACAGGTTCTTTATTTGCTAAAAATTCAGCAGATATTTCGTTGATATAACGAAACTGTGCATCCCTGTCAGGATGCTGCGCTCCAACCTGAAACATCTTTTGGTTTTGCTGCTTGCTATATCCAAGTGCATCAAGTGCCCTTGAAACAACATTTTGGCTTACAGTAATCCCAAATTTGATCAATTCGCCTGCAATTTTACGCAAACTCCATGTAGTCCAGCGCAACGGCTTTTCAGGATTACCATAGGTATCTCCATTTTGAGTTATGATTTCTTCTATCTTTTCATAAAGTTGGGGATTCTTCTCAAGAGCGCTTTTTCGTCCTCCACCGGGATTGCGAATCCGCTTTGATTCTGTATTTGCCACATACGATGTCTTCATTGCGGAAGACACTTCCTCAATTCCTGATGAAATTGTGTTGCGGGCTGACCCTGTAATTTTATTTACAAATGATATCCCTCCATGACCAAGAACTGCTGCGGCACTGCCGTATAATAATCGTCTTTGCTTTTCATCCAAATATGGAAGAACATCGAGAAGTATTTGTTTTACGGCATCTCTTGTTTCGTTACTTGCAGCCATCTGTAGCGTCTCCTTTTTCAAGCTACAGATATTATAACACATCGTCACAAAATAAGAAATCCTTTTATTACAATATAATCAATTTATTTTGTGACAGTTCCTAAGGCGGAACCACCAGAGGATGGAGCAGATAGAGAATCATCATACTGTGTTTTCCTCGTTTGCCCATCTGACAGTAAACACCACATGGGCGATTTCCGTATCTTCTATTGGCGTAGACTGTGCTGCAAAGGCGGCGGTATAACGCAGCGGCAAATCCTGCTGGGCTGAGATCGTCTGACTTGTCAGCGCATCGCCCGATGCCGTTGTGACCGCAAATGAAAAGCGCCTGCTGTCCACAGGCGCTCTCAAGGGATCAAAGCTGGCATCCAGCGTCCAGCCCTCCGCTGGTGTGATCGACACATCGGAAATGATCACGTCGCCGGTGCTGTTGTTGACGATTGCGGCATCCGCCGCAACCTCCACGGTTCCGTCCGCGTTTACCGTTACCGGCAGCGTCGCGGGAACCGTGACGCTGAACACCCGCGCCGGAACGAGATAGACCCTGTCGGTAGTGCCGTTCAGCGAGACCTCGTAGCTTGGGTTATCCGAGCGAAAGTAGGCCGTGGGAAGTACGCCGTCGTTATAGCCCCCGTCATATCCGTAACCATTCCCGTAATACCGTCCATCGGTATCCGTATAGAGCCCGATGGACGCGCCTTCCGTGAACGTGCCGATGACATGCAGCAGACGCTGACTGTCGTTGTAGTTTTCAATGTTGTTCAGCGTGGGGCCGTTCAGCGTACAGGTACCGTCTCCATTGTCGATGATCTCGTCATAAACATAGTTGTTTGCCACCACGGGATTCCCGGACAGAAAAAGCTGACCGTAAAGCGAAAGCCCGCCGCCGCCATCGGTATCATTGGAATATTCGTTCACGCTGCCGGAGATCGGCGCGGCATTGTTTACGATGC
>CAJODT010000184.1 GCA_905233365.1 uncultured Succiniclasticum sp. | reverse complement strand
GCTGCTGTTACCACTTCGTTCACTTCCTTCCCTTTCCAGCTTAATCATATCACACTTTCAAAGAAAAAACGCCAAAATATTTATGACATATTTCGGCGCTTTCCGAAAAGGAAGAGGTGTTGTGATATGACGCTCTACTTTAATTAATCTGGTTACTTTTTTTCTCTCTGAAATACATCGTACTCCTTATTCCGTTGCTTTGCTTTTGGGAACGGTTTCTCCAACCTTATGTGCCCTGCCACACACATTACAGGTTCTTGTCAGTATTGCTTTCCTCACCCAGTCAGTTGCAATAAAAAAGGACGCCTAAGTTCAACTCGGTGTCCTTTGGGTTTATTCACTTTGTAGTCTCATTTAGAAATTATAAACTATTTTGCACAATGCCAGTACGGCAAACAGGAACCCTATTACTATCGGTACTACTCCAAACTCAATTCCCAACGCATGAATCAATATCGCAAGAAAAGCATATACCATAACTAATCGGATAAGCTGTTTGTTCTGTTTCCCTAAAACATCGTGCAGGAGATTCGTCGCTCCTTCGATCAGCTGCCGCTTCTTTTCCGGCGTAACGTTCTTTTCTTTTGTAATTCGGATGTTAACATATGGCATAACAAATCCCTCCCCGTATAAAATATATTTTATGATGTGCCGCTGCGCAGAATGAATCATACGTTGTTGCGCAATTTTTTACTTACCGTGAACTGCAAACAAAAACTGTTTTACAGAAGTAAACCACGAAGCCGGAAGTACCAGCATGACCCCTGACCCTAACACGCAGAAAATGCCAATCAGATTCTGGGCCGTCAGCGCTTCGTAAAAAACAAACGAACCCACTACAACACTTGTCAGCGGTTCAAACGTACTGAGCAGCGAAGCGCGGATTGGTCCGCAACGGAACAGGCCCATCTGGAACAGTACCAATGCCAGCGCAGTCGATAAAAGCGCAAGTAAAGCCACGACGCCCCAGGCCGTTGTATCGGAAGGAAATGCCAGGTTTCCCGTCGCTGCCGCAAACAGCGAAATTTCTGCCGAAGACAGCAACGTAAGCCAGAAAACGGTAGCCAGCGCTGATACGGACTGTAACGAACTTTTACCAAGAAACACGATATACAGCGCATACGTCACGCCGGAAGCAACGGCCAACAACATGCCTATGACGCCCGCTGTTTCTCCGCCGGAAAGTTGGCTGATACCAAGCGTACAAAGTAATGTACAGAAAATCTGGCGGTAATCCGGGCTCACGCGGAACAGTAAAACCGAAAAAACAATCACCAGTATCGGAAAAGTGAAATGCAGCGTCGTTGCCAGACCAGAATCCATATAATTATATGAAGAAAACAGAAGTACCGGAGTCAGCGCATAAAACACGGAAAGCAACGTAATTTCCCAAAACTGCCGCAGGGTAATCTGCAGGGATATATCCCTGCGCACTGCAATTGTAGCAAAAAGGATCAGACTGCCAAAGAAAAAGCGACCCAGAGCAGCCATATACGCATTGCCGCCGTGGGCCGCAATGATCTTGACCAACAGCGGCATCAGACCAAACAGGACGGCGGAAGCTATAACGCATAACTCCCCAGTGTAAGAATGAACGCTTCTTTTCATAACTGCCTCCGGTATTATAAATGCATCTGTACTATCGGTATTTTATAATAAATCAGTTTATTGTTAAAGCAAAAATTATATATGAAATCATCTGTATTTTATATATCATAAAATCGTTAAACGGTCCATATCCGTAAATCTGTTTACTGCAAACAAAAACAGCCGCAGAAAAATACGGCTGTTAGAAAAATAGGAATTTACTTGTCCGGGTTGCCAAACTTCGCGCCGCAGCCGGGACAAAAGAGCGCTCCTTCCGGACGTTTTTCACCGCAGAGACGGCAGTAATGATCTGTGGGCATGTTCCGAATCTCTCTTTCTTCTTTTTCCCGGACGATTCCCACCCCGCCCGGAATATCATTGGCCTTGGCCGGATCAAATCCCAGGGGAGGAATGCAGTCAGGCTCCATGCCCTTATCAAGGAACATCCACCTTTCCTGCTTCGGCTGGCCTTCGTTGCCCGTTATCAGACTGCGCGAGAACGCGACGGACTCGTTTTCAATGCCGCCTGACGGCGTAGCGTCTTGTACATTTCCTCCGACTCCTGAGTCAGCTGAAAACCGGTAATCTCACTTTTCGTCCTAATACCCATGGCCGAAAATTCCCGGTCAAGGGTTTCAGCGATGATTTCCAATGTATTGATGCCCATGACGGATTTCCCTTCCGGCCATTTCATCAGGCAGTTTTGCAACAGGAGCAATGCGTTTCCCCTGATTTTTACCTTTACGGATTCCTCATCTTCATACAACTTCGGGTCGTAATCCAAAACCACCGCGCGTCCCGCTATAAACACTGCCAAATCAATGTCTGTATTAGAAAGGTTCTTGTCATATTCCCGAAACGGAATGGGGGTTGGCGTACCAAATTTCACTTCAAACGGTTCCATAGAAACCCTCCCTCTGTTGAATGACCCGTTTTTTACAAATCAATCCGGTTAAACCACGATTTGTATGCTTAACATTGATTTATTTTATTATATCAAAACAGCCGCAGAATAATCTACGGCTGTTAGAAAAACGTGAATTTGTATGCTGCAAATGCTTAATAAATCCGCCCGACAAACAGCGATTGTGTTATCCCAACGCTACGTCCAACGTCATCATCAATGAAAAACCTACTGCAAACATGATTGTCCCGATATTCGAATGTTTACCCTGGCTCATTTCCGGAATGAGTTCTTCC
>CAJODT010000183.1:1835-3982 GCA_905233365.1 uncultured Succiniclasticum sp. | reverse complement strand
AAAACCGCCGGTAGAAGAGGCGCCTTCCAATATGGCAGTGCTGGGCCGTTACATCATCACACCGGAAATATTTGAACTTTTGGAGCACACGGATCCCGGTGCAGGCGGAGAGATCCAGCTGACGGACGGACTGCGTTCCCTGCTGAAAATTCAGCCTGTCTATGCTTATAATTTTGAAGGCCGTCGTTATGATGTGGGCGATAAACAGGGTTTTTTGGAAGCAACAGTAGAATATGCTCTGCGGCGTCCGGAACTGCACGATGGTTTTTTGAAATATTTGTCGGGAGTTGTTAACGGAAAGTAATAAAATATCTAAATCAGAAAGCAAAATATGTGTGATATTCTGATTACTGTTTGGTAAAAAGCACCGCTTGCTGTATAATATAAAGCAGGCGGTTCTATTTTACGTAACAATTGACAAAGCGAGGAATTTGATATGAACATTTTAGTAACAGGCGGCGCGGGATATATTGGTTCTCATACCGTGCAGGCGTTGGCAGAATCAAAAGACTTTACGCCGATAGTATACGATAATCTTTCTACGGGGCACGAGGCTTCTGTACCGGATAATGTACAGCTGATCACCGGGGATATTCACGATGTATATTTTTTGAAGCATATCTTAGCGGAGCATGAGATTGACGGTGTCATTCATTTTGCCGCGTCTTCCCTGGTTGGTGAATCCATGACGGATCCTGCCAAATATTATTACAATAATGTAGAAGGGACGTTGCATCTTTTGACTGCCATGCACGAAACGGGTGTGGACCATATCGTGTTTTCTTCTACAGCAGCTGTGTACGGGGAACCAAAGAAAACGCCAATTAAAGAAAACTTCCCGACTGTTCCCACCAATGTATATGGCCGGACCAAGCTGATGATTGAAAGCATGATGAAGGATTTCACTATGGCGTATGGGATGGACTATGTGGCGTTGCGCTATTTTAACGCGGCCGGTGCGGCACTGGACGGATCTATCGGGGAGGATCATAATCCGGAAACGCATCTGATCCCGCTGATTCTGAAAGCAGCCCAGGGGGTGCGGGACCATATTTCCATTTTCGGGACGGATTACCCGACACCGGATGGAACCTGCCTGCGGGATTATATCCATGTACTGGACCTGGCGGATGCCCATGTGCTGGCCCTGCAGTACCTGGTTGACGGCGGCGACAGCGACGTATTCAATCTGGGCAGCGAAGCAGGATTCAGCGTAAGGGAAATCATCGAAATGGCGAAAAAAGTGACAGGCATCAACTTCAATGTGAAAGAAGAAGCGCGTCGGGCCGGTGATCCTGCTGTCTTAATCGCTTCCAGCGCCAAATGCAAAAAGGTATTGGGCTGGAAACCGAAGCACAGTAATACAGAAGAAATAATTAAGACTGCCTGGCAGTGGCATAAAGAGCATCCCTATGGGTATGGGATATAAAGGCTGCTCTTGTACAGTCATTCAGAGGAATTCATTTGAAAGTATCTGGTTTGATTTTTATTTATTGAATTACTGAATAATCATTACATAAAAACGGAATATATCTATGCAGCTAACAGTAGATAAATTAGAGAAGTCCTTTGGCGTTCAGGAAGTATTCAAAGATGTCAGCTTCATGATTGCCAAAGGAGAAAAGATAGGGCTGGTGGGCGTCAACGGCAGCGGCAAATCCACACTGGTAAGATGCCTCCTGCAACCGGAATTTGCGGATCACGGTACGGTCAGTTTTGAGCCGGGAATCCGGGTAGGCTATGTGGAACAGGGCTTTGGCAGTATTGGCAGCGAATCCGTCTGGAGTTTTATGCTGAAAGCCAATCCTGAAATTTTGCCTTTGCGTCAGAAACTGGAAGAACTGGAACAGGCGTCGGCTTCAGGAAATCAGGATATTCTGGACAGCTATGGGCGCGTCACGCAACGGTATGAGTTCCTGGACGGTTATCATTATGAAGCAAAAATTAAAATGGTATTATTTGGGCTTGCATTTCCGGAGGCGATGTGGGACATGCAGGCGGCTTCTCTTTCCGGGGGGCAGAAGACCCGTTTGCTGCTGGCAGCGGCTCTGGTTTCCTCTCCGGACTTTTTGTTGTTGGACGAACCCACAAACCATCTGGATATCCGTATGATGGAGTGGCTGGAAGGGGACCTGCGTGCTTTTAAA
>CAJODT010000183.1:0-1816 GCA_905233365.1 uncultured Succiniclasticum sp. | reverse complement strand
CTGGATCATGTTGCCACGCGGATTCTGGAGATGGAGGGGGGACGTCTGCGTTCCTTTACCGGGAATTATACAAAATATCTGGCCCAGAAAGAGATTCTGGCTAAAACGGAAAAAGCGGCCTACGAAGCACAACAGGATTATATTGCTGAGCAGGAAGCCTATATCCGCCGCTTTAAAGCGGGGATCAAAAGCAAGATGGCCCGGGGCAGGCAGTCACGGCTGGACAGATTGGAACGGCTGGAGGCGCCTGTGGAGAACGAGACATTTTCCCTGCGCCTGCCCAAAGCGCCGGAAGCGGCGGAGCGGGTGCTGATTCTGGAACATCTGAAGGCAGGTTACGGTGACAATGTGCTGGTACAGGACATAGACCTGATTTTGCGCCGGGGCGAAAAGGCAGGTCTGATCGGGCCAAACGGGAGTGGTAAAACTACGCTGCTACGCACTATTTTGGGAGAAGTCCCTGTCTTGGGCGGCGAAGCAAAAATCGGTAACCGGGTGCGCATCGGTTATTTTTCCCAGAGTTATGAACGCCTGAACCCGAAACAGACAGTGTTGGACAATTTCCTGACTGAGTACGGCATGACCGAGGGACAGACGCGCTCCCTGTTAGGCGGCATGCTGTTCCATGGCGACGACGTGTTTAAGGAAATCGGCACGCTTTCCGGAGGCCAGAAGGCCCGACTGGTGTTATTGAAGCTGGTGCTGGACGGCGCCAATCTGCTGATACTGGACGAACCGACCAACCATCTGGATATTTTGGCGAAAGAAACCGTAGAAGCAGCGCTGGAGGTTTTTGACGGAACAGTACTGGTGGTGAGCCACGACCGTTACCTGATCAATGAAGTATGTGACCGAATTTGGGAGATCGAGGAACACCGGATTCGGGATTACAAAGGCAATTACGAATTTTATCTGGAAGCAAAAGCAAAACAAAGGCAGGCTGAAGCGGCGGAAGCACTGACAAATGAACGACAAGTGCGGCGGGCAGAAGGAAAAACTGTTTCGCAAGAGCAAAGGATGTCTGCAATTGCAGCGGGGCAACAGGCGAAAAAGGAAGAAGGTTTGCGGGCAAAAATAGCAGAACCTGGTGTGGAAAAAAGCGAACGTTCTGCTGCAGTCATACACGACACTAGTAAACCCTGGGATGGGAAAGTAAAAAAACAGGAAAACAAGAAACCGCGAAGGCACAGCCCTGCTCAACTGGAAGAGCTGATTGCAAAAGTGGAGCTGCGGCTTCGTGAGCAGGAAGCCATGTTAGGCTGGCTGGATAACCAAATCTCGGTTCCGGAAAACCATCTGGATTTGGAGAAGAGCAAAGCCATGGCGGCCGAGCGGGAAGAATACGTAAAGACCATTGACGAACTGGTGCAGCAGTGGGAAGAGCTGCTGGAAGAACAGGATCTGCTGGAGCAGGAAGAGCAGTGAACGGAATAGCAGGAAACAAGGTTAATTTCCTGACAGAAGTAAAAGCAATAAAGCCGTTTTCCGGTAATTGCTTTTGAAATTTATATTGAAGAAATGGATGGTACTGATGGAAACAACACACGAACAGTTTATGGAACTAGCTTTGCAGGAAGCACGGCAGGCGGCAAAACAGGGAGAGGTTCCTGTCGGGGCGGTTATCGTGAAAGACGGTAAGGTCATAGCCAAAGCTCACAACATGCGGGAACAATGGCTGGACGCTACCGCTCATGCGGAAGTCATCGCCATACGGGAAGCCTGCACAAAATTGCAGAACTGGCGTCTGCCCGGATGTACCCTTTATGTGACTGTAGAACCATGCCCTATGTGCGCCGGCGCCATTTATAACAGCCGT
>CAJODT010000182.1 GCA_905233365.1 uncultured Succiniclasticum sp. | reverse complement strand
GCCGCTGCACATGCTCCGGCAGATTTAGAAAGCTGTCGTGTAGCGTGATCTGTTGGGTTTCGTTTGCTCGAAACATGAAGACACCACCCTGGTTCGGTTTTGCATGAGGTTATTCTACCACAGGTCGTGAGTGTTGGGCAGGGGGCGGGGCTTTTGACACTCTAATCAAAGCTTTGTGCCCTGTAACGAGACGAGACCCTGTTCAGCAGTCCGGCGGGTGCTGGACAGCTCCGGAAAAAATATTATGCCCGCTTACGGCAAATATAGAGGAGATGATTTGTATATCCCAACAGCTCCCGTTTTTCGGAAAAAGCCAGATACCATTTGGAGAGAGCTTCAAACTCCTCGTCCGACATGGAAAAGTCAGGACGCTTTTCGATGGGCTCCAGCAGTCCGTCCACGCCTGTTGTTGTTATCCGTTCAACGGGTTTCTCATGAAATAGTTCCTCAAACTCCGTTACATCGTATCCCGTAAAAAGCTGTTCTTTGAAGTGCCTTACCCGATAATCAGCCGTGAAGTTCTCCGCCTGTCCTTCGGCCCAATTGCCGTAGAAATAGTTTGCGTACATAATGGCGAATACAGATATAAAGGCAAAAAACATCACGCCGCCGGGTTTTGTAACCCGAATTGCCTCGTCGATTGCGCGGTTAACCTCGCCTGCTTCATACAGGTGATACATCGGCCCAAGGGAAAGCGTTACATCAAACGAGTTATCTGGGAAACGGCTCAAATCTGTTGCGTCTCCCTGAAATGATTTAAGCTTCACGATCCCTTTGCTGTGTTCTCTGAGTACTTCGAGATTGCTCTCGACAAGCTCGACGGCTGTTACATCCATGCCCTCTTTCGCAAGCGCAATGGAGTATCTTCCGGTTCCGGCGCCAACCTCGAGTATCCTTGCTTGCCTGGTCGCATAGCGGTGGATGAAAGTCATTGTAGTACGGTATTCCAGCTGACCGTGCCGCGATCCCGCAGTCCGTCCATCCTCGTCATACCGGCCGTAAAAACCGCTTAGTATTTCTTGTCTGGTGCTCATAAGCTTCCTCAGCAATCCCGGGCCGAGGCCCGCTGCTGTCCCAATGCTTTTTCAGGAAAAAGTATCACAGGTGATCTCCGTTTGTTCGATGAGCTTTTTCCATCGCTGCCTGATGCGGTTTCCGGGTTTTCCACGATCCAGATGCTGGCAGCCTCCCACATGGAGAACGCACCGATCGTGGATATGATCTCTCCGGTCAGTGCCGGAAGCTTATCTGACGCATAGAGTCCGAATGCTATAAACAAAACGCCGATGCCGAACATCCAAAACTGCTTGATCATATTTCCTTTTTTCTCTTTTGACAGATGGATGCGCATCGAATCACAATAGCCGGGAAACGCGGAGCGGAGCTTTTCAATGTCGATATTCTCATCCGACGTGATATGAATCTCCAGCTTGTCCCTCAGCCTCTTTTCTTTATATCGCTCATATAGATAATCGGTAACGTCCGAGCTCAGCGTTTTATTATCCTCGTCGAACGGATTATATAACTCGTTCTCACTGTGGATTCTCAGTTTGATTTTGAATGTTTCTGTCATATCGAAATCGCCTTCTTTCAATTTTTTCCGCCGCCGGTGCTGGCCGTGCTGGAAACTTGGTGTGTCGTCCTCTTTAAGCGAATATAATGAGGGCGATCCCCGCGATCAGGATCGCTATACCAACTACAAATTCCACCATCCCGACGCGCCTGGCATAGTCCTCGTTTTTACGGCCTTCTTTGAAATCAGACTCGAAACCATTGATGAGATTATACTTTTTCCGAAAGTATATAAAATACCCGAAAAGAGTAAACGTCAATCCCAGAAGAACGGCCACCATTTTCAATACAAGCATAGTTATCCTCCGGCATCCAGATCACTGCTTCAGCCCTGTCACAAAAACACCCAATATTTTTTCCTGGAAGAAAAAGTATTAGTCCCCGTATCTCCCGCCCGTCATAGAACACGGTAATTTGAAGGAGATGGTAACTATTCAGATCCCCCGTTGCCTCGCTTAAGTTTGCGCCTGCGGGCGCCTGCTTCCACGTCATTTTGCCGGAAACCGCGCTTTTCGGCAAAAATTCCTCTTGCCTCCCCCTTTGGGGGAGGTGGCATCCGCCGTCCCCCGCAAGGCGGATGACGGAGAGGGTGTTCCCGCC
>CAJODT010000181.1:2174-5279 GCA_905233365.1 uncultured Succiniclasticum sp. | reverse complement strand
GAACAAGCGGGTGGTTGAATTCGCCATCCGTGCGGGCTTGGCATTAAACTGCGATATTCAAAAATTCAATAAGATGGACCGTAAGAATTACTTTTATCCCGACCTGGCGAAGAACTACCAGATTTCCCAGTGGGATGAACCCATCTGTTTAGGCGGTCATATCGATATCCGTGTTAATGAAGAAAAGAAACGCATCGGCATCACCCGTATCCATATGGAAGAAGACGCAGGCAAGCTGGTTCACAGCGGTCTTACCATCAGTACTTCCGATTCTTCTGCAGTTGACTATAACCGGGCCGGCGTACCCCTGATTGAGATTGTATCCGAACCGGACATGCGCAGCGCAGCGGAAGCCCGCGCGTATATGGAGCAGCTGAAGGCGATTCTGGAATACACGGATGTCTGCGACTGCAAGATGCAGGAAGGCAGCCTCCGTTGCGACGCCAACATTTCCATCATGCCGGAAGGCGCTACGGAATTCGGTACCCGCGCGGAAATCAAAAACCTGAACTCCTTCCGTGCGCTGGAACGGGCCATTGAATACGAAGTGGAACGCCAGATCGAAATCGTGGAAGACGGCGGACATGTGGTACAGGAGACCCGCACCTGGGACGATGCCAACGGCGTGACCCTGTCCATGCGTTCCAAGGAAGAAGCCCACGATTACCGTTACTTCCCGGAACCTGACCTGGTACCGATTAACCTGGACCAGGCCTGGATCGACGAAATCAAAGCAACCCTGCCGGAGCTGCCGTCAGCCCGTAAGGAACGGCTGCTGGCGGAAGAAGTTCCGGAGGATAATGCGGACATCATCGTAGCCAGCAAGAAAGTGGCGGATTACTTCGATGCCGGTGCGAAAGCAACGAAAAACCTGAAGGCGCTGTCCAACTGGGTGATCGGGGATGTAGCCGGTTTCCTGAATGCGGACGAAATTGACGATCCGGAATTCAAGATTACGCCGGACCATCTGGGCGAGCTGGTGAACCTGATCGACAAAGGCGTGCTGTCCAGCAAGCTGGCAAAACAAGTCTTTGCGGAAATGCTGAAGGAAAACGAAGCGCCTCAGGCACTGGTGAAAAAGCTGGGTCTGGAACAGGTCAGTGACGCAGGCGAACTGGGCAAGCTGGTCGATGAAGTGATCACCGCCAATCCCCAGTCCATTGCTGACTTCAAGGCTGGCAAGAAAAAAGCCCTCGGTTTCCTGGTTGGGCAGATCATGAAAGCTACCCACGGAAAAGCAAATCCGGGTATGGTCAACAAGATGTTAATGGAAAAATTGCAATAAGATTTAGCAAACATAAAGAAGCTGCTGGCAGTTTTTGTCAGCAGTTTTTTTATTGGGTCTGTGTGTGTTTGGCACAGTATATTCTTTGCTTCATTTCCATGCATGAATTTGTTATAATTATAATTAGGATTAATCATTTTGGGACAATAACCTTGTTGATGATAGAAAAAATCCTTTTGGGAAGAGGGTATCAGCATGAAAAAAACGCTAAAAGGCTTGCGGAATCTGGAAGAACTGTTCACAGAACAGGGAATGGCAGGGTTTGATTACGTCAGCATGAGTATCGGTTATGACGGGAAGGCTTATTTCCTGTTTTCATCCAATATTCCTGAACGTATAAACGGGATGTTCGTAAACACCGTTGCGAACTCGGAATACACGGCACTTGCTGTTACCCCGTCTTGGGAGAGCGGCGCGGTGGAGAAGGTTGAAAGGTTGAATCTCGGAAGGCATGAGATGAACTTCCGCTTCCTCCGTCCTGTCCCCGACGGTTCCTTCCTTCTTCTGGGATCAAGATGTATGTATTCGAAGAAAAACGGCCCTGAAAAAAATGCTGTGTTTGTGGACAGGGAAGGGAACGTATTGCGGGAACTCACCTTTGGAGACGGTATCGCAGATTGTATCGTCCGGGATGACGGGCTCATTATCACAAGTTATTTTGATGAGGGCGTGCTTGGCAACTACGGCTGGGATGACCCCATCGGCAGCTGCGGCCTGTGCGCGTGGACAACGGACGGAAGGAATATCTGGCGCTGCGAAAGAGATATATTGGATTGCTATGCCATGAATATCGATGTGGACGGCAATCTGTGGTATTACTACTACACTGATTTTCTGCTTGTCCGCACGGATTTCAAAACCGAAACGGAGTATGATCCGGAGGTGGAAGGCGCCAGTTGCTTTGCGGTGGCAGGAAATGGCAGATTCCTGATCATGGACGGCGGCTATGATGACGAGGATTCGTTCTATGTGAGGAGGATTTACGGAACTCAGATAGAAGAAGCAGAACCGCTGGAATTTGTCAGGGAGGACGGAACCCCTGTTCCGGCAGTCCCTCAGGTCTTTAACGGTGCGAAAGCTATCGTACTGACTAGGGATGGAGACATTTCTTTTGCAGACTTTTCTGAGATGGAATGACCCTGATAACGGATGCGGCCTGACAGGGGCAAACACGGCATGATTCACAAAAAGGTTGGGGAAATAAGGAATAAACATAACATTTAGCAAAGGGGAATGATGATGAGAGACATTGACGATCAGGAATGGAAAGAATATGTAGCGAAATGCACAACGGGAGAGTGGCCTGTTCCTTACAGTTTTGTCAGCGATAAAAACAACTGGCAGTGCCGGGCCATTGTGGGCAGGGTACTGTATTTCATCAAAGATGTGGAGGGCGCCCTGACTGTGTTGAGCACGATTGTTAACGACGTGGAACCGGATCTGAACGACCATCCGGATCAGGGCATGTGCGAGGCGGAACATTTTGTGCTGAGCCTGCGGGATATTTCGGAGATCATCTGGAAACTGACCAAAAACGGTGACGCGGCGCTGCAGTATCTGGATAAGGCCTTTAAGATCTGTCGGGCATTTCCCTACCGCTTTCATACGGAAGCCCGGGGGGATATCTGGTATCGGCGGCTGAACATTCTGGCGGAAGGTGGAAGGCTGGAACAGGCTGTCGCGGAAGCGGAAGAGATGGTGGAAAAGGAAAAAGAAGAATCTCATGCGCCGAAGCCGATCATTCCCGATCCCTTGTATGATACAGTGAATCCGTATATTTTTTACAGCCTGCGCTTTTTGGCGGAACAGAAGCCGGAAGA
>CAJODT010000181.1:0-2157 GCA_905233365.1 uncultured Succiniclasticum sp. | reverse complement strand
GGCAGAAGCCTACGATTATTTTCCGCTGTCGGCGGCGGGCATCCGGGATGTGAACAAGGCAAAGGAAACAAAAGATGTGGAAGAGCAGTACAAGGCCTGGGTTTTCTGTATCGGCTACCAGTATCTGCCCTGGGAAAAGCAACCGATTGTAAAATTGAGAGAGTAGGTTGAACTTTTTGGGAAACGCTGATTTAATGTGGTAATGTAATTCGCTTTAAAAGTGCAAACGTAATTTATTGTGTTTCCAAAGAATTGTTCTTGGACATTTTATTAAAAAATGGTAGGAGACAGAGAAAAGATAAGACTGAGATTATGAAAGAAAAAATAATTGAAATCCTGCGCAGCCTGATGGCTTGTGCCACTGTGACCAATACGGAAAGAGAAATTGCCGCGGAAACGTGGATGCTGGAATATTTCCGGCAGCAGCCGTATTTCCAAAAATATCCGGAGTTATGTGGACTGTTCCCGGTTCCGGATGACCCGTTGCACCGGAATACGGTGTGGGCGCTGGTGAAAAGCGACGGGGTAAAGGAAAAATATATTAGGCAGGATATTGAATCAGCATACAGTTTAACATCAGAAGAATGCGCTGATACAATGCGCGCTGCGGAAAACAGTGTTGCAACAGATGCCCGGATAAAAGCGCCGATAGAATCGGTGCAAGATACAAAAAAGCGGACAGTAATTTTTATGGGGCACCATGATGTGGTTTCTGCGGATGTTTATGGGGACGCAATACCATGGGCTTTTGATTTGGATAATATTACGGCGCATCTGAATGCTGAGACGCTTTCTGCGGAAGCTTATACGGACCTGCTGTCCGGGGAATGGCTGTTCGGCAGGGGCAGTTGTGATATGCTGGGAGGAACCGCTGTTCAGATGGCGCTGCTGGCGGAACAGGCGGAAGCGGTTTTGTGTGATGAAAAAGAAACCATCAACTCTGGCGCCCTTCTGTTCCTTTCCGTTCCGGATGAAGAATCTTTTTCCGTTGGTATGCGGGGCTCCCTGCCTCTGTTGGAAAAACTGAAGGAGCAATATCATCTTGACTATCGCCTGGCAATATGTTCAGAACCGAATCAGAGAATGTCTGATGGAAAAACTCAGATAGTGTATTCCGGCAGTATCGGAAAATTGCTTCCAGTTGTTTTGGTTCAGGGTAAGCTGGTGCAGGTGGGCAGTTACCGGGAAGGCGTCAATCCGGTGGGAATCCTGTCCCGTATTGTGGCAGCGACGGAAGGGGATGAATCCTTTACGGAGACTTTTGGAGACGAAGTTTCGCTGCCGCCGGTGTGGATGTACGCCCGGGATTTGAAAAAGGGTTATGATTTTTCGCTGCCGAAACGGGCGGCGGGATACTGCAATGTGCTCACGTTTCGGAAAACGCCCGCCCAGGTGATGGCCTATTTTCTGGGAAAAATCAAAGCAGCTGTAGAAGAAGTGTCTTGCCAGGTTACCGTTATGACCTGGGTGACCTTATGGCAACAGGCAAAACAGCGAGAAGGCTTCGCAAGCTTTTTAAAGGAAACAGAACAAAAGAAAACAGAATTACTGCACAAAGAGCATAAAACCTTTCCGGAGGTTACCCTGTGGCTGATGCAGCAGACTCTGGATTTTCTGAAATTTGATAAGCCTGTGGTGGTATTTGGCTTTGCCCCGCCCTATTATCCGGCGGTGCGCAGTGAAGATATGAAAAGTGCTGCAAAATTTGAAGTTTATAAAAAAGCTTTATCTGCATTACAGGATGTTGAAATAAAAACGTATTTCCCGGGTGTGTCCGACTGCAGCTACTGCGGTCTTCCTGCCGGTGTGGAAAGTCCTGTCTACCAGGTCAACACGCCGTTGTGGGGAGCTGATTACCGGTTTGACATGGATGCGCTGGTAAGGTTACAGATTCCATTCTTTTTGTTCGGTCCCTGGGGCAAGGATCTGCACCAGATTGGAGAGCGGGTGAATCTTTACAGCCTGACGGAAGAATATCCTGCGGTTTTGCGGAAACTGTTGCGTTTGCAGTTCCTAACGAAATAAAAAAGTGATATAATATAAAGAAAAATTTTGAGGGGGAAACGTATGTATAACAAGGTTGACGAAAAGTTTGTAGCAGGCCTGCAGGCCATTGTTGGCAAAGAGCATGTCTATACCGATCCGGACACGCTGGAT
>CAJODT010000180.1 GCA_905233365.1 uncultured Succiniclasticum sp. | reverse complement strand
AATGTTGGTGACGCTGACCTGCCAGCCGAACAGGTAGAAGAGGATCATACCCAGGCCGGTGATGCCGCCGCTTAATAAATGGTGGGGCAGGAAAAAGGCGTTCAGCGCAACGCTGGAAATGCAGGCTCCCAGTGTAATGGTCAGGTAGCGTTTTATTTGTTTATTCATAAATTAATCAGGCTCCTTGCAATTAAACCGGTTTCTGTTTGGTTGGGAAAGCGCAGGCGTTTTCGACAAAACAAAAACCGGACGGGTAAAAGAAAATACTTTTATAGCATACCACTCCGGCAAAAAAATGCAAGGGGTATTTTCTAATTTTTTAAGTAATCCATATTTGAAAAATGCTTATAATATGCTAAAATATGATTGGTATTTTGTATACAGTATTATTTTTGCTTTTGAACCAGGCAATTGTTTAAGCCTGTATTCGGCCGGTTTGACGATTACCAAACAGGATAAGGAAAATTATATGAAGCTGACAGAGACAGGTTATGCCAAGATAAATCTGGGGCTGGATGTGCTGGGACTGCGGCCGGATAAGTACCACGAGGTCGCCATGGTGATGCAGACCATCAGCCTGGCGGATACGGTAACCTTTACGGACAGTCCGGAGCTGAAGGTGACTACGGATCTGCCCGGACTGGAAGGGGGGCCTTCCAACCTGGCGTATAAGGCCGCAGTGCTGATGGGTGAATTTGCCCACCGCCCGCCCCGGGTCCATATCCATATAGAGAAAAAAGTGTTTTTGGCTGCCGGACTGGCCGGAGGGAGTACAGATGCCGCCGCGGTATTGCGTGGGCTGAACCGTTTTTGGGAACTGCGCCTGCCTGCGGAAAAGCTGGAACGACTGGGGGCAAAACTAGGTTCGGATGTGCCTTTCTGCGTAGCGGGAGGAACAGCGTTGGCGACTGGTCGGGGTGAGATACTGACGCCATTGCCGGATCTGCCAAACCTGAATCTTGTTTTGGCGAAACCGCCCTTGGAGATTTCCACGCCCTGGGCCTACAGGGAATTTGATAAGCAGAAAAATGTAATTCACCCGGATATTGAAGGTATGGTGCAGGCAGTGCGGTCTGCTGATGTGCAGGGCGTGCTGCAGCGTTGCGGCAATGTACTGGAGCCGGTGACGGCAGGGGCTCATCCGGAGATCCGGGAGATACGGCAGCAGATGCTGCAGAACGGTGCGGAACTGGCCATGATGAGTGGCAGCGGGCCCACTGTATTCGGAATAGTAAATGATGAAGAAACCGGCGAAAAAATAGCTGCGGTATTACAGTCACTGCAGTTGGAAACTGCGGTTGCGGAACTGGTTGGGAGGAAGAATGTATGAGCGGGCATCTGGAACAGATTCGTCTGGACAGTTATAAACCTTTGCGGGAGCTGGTGTGCGAGCACATCCGGGAAGCGATTATCAACGGCGTTTTTGCACCGGGCGAACGCCTGATGGAAATTCAGATGGCGGACGAGATGGGTGTGAGTCGTACGCCGGTGCGTGAGGCAATCCGCAAGCTGGAGATGGAAGGCTTTGTGGTGATGATCCCCCGGCGGGGCACCTATGTTTCCAACATGTCCATCAAAGATATCAATGATGTATATGAGATCCGCATCAGTCTGGATACTTTGGCGGCAGGGCTGGCGGCGGAACGCATCAGCGACGAGGAGTTGGAAGAACTGCAGCGTCTGCTGGTGCAGGTTGGCAATGCCATCGAAGAAAACGATATGGCCAAAGTCGTGGAAGCGGATATCGAGTTTCATGACGTGTTGTACAGAGCCAGCCGCAACGAACGGCTGCGCAACATCATCAATAATCTGCGGGAACAAATTACGGTGATCCGGGGCGTGTCCATGCGGTATCCGGGGCGTCTGAAGGATACCCAGGAAGAGCATCGCCGTCTGGTGGAAAGCATTGCGGCCAGGGATGTGGAAAAGAGCCAGGAAGCGGCCCGCATCCATCTGGAAAATGCGGAACGTACATTGATGACTGCCATGTCGGAGCGGAAGGATAACGCTGATCTCCGAAACTCCTTTGCAGCAAAAAAGTGATGGAAGACTATGAATACGGAAATAACGAAACAGAAGGAGACGCTGGACAGTCGGCGTCTCCTTAAATATGACTTAGTCATCCTGGCAGGGGGCGGGGGTACTGTGTCTCTTTCGGGGCAGGGAGAAAGAGCGAGGGCGCTGGCC
>CAJODT010000179.1 GCA_905233365.1 uncultured Succiniclasticum sp. | reverse complement strand
CAAATGCGGGAAACGTCCATCCCTGTATTACCGAATTTTACATACTGCATTGTGTGTGCCTCCTTTTGAGCATTCTTAAATCAGATTTTTCGTCGACCGGCTGATGCCGCCTTATCTTTCTCTATACCGATTATAAAAGACGGATATAAAAAAGTCCAATTGTATTATTTTATTATTGATAGAAATTTTCTATTAGATTATAATAAAAGAAAAGCCTGCAGACCCGGATTATTCCGGCTATAACCGGTTTCCACACCTTATTTCCGGAATACGGAAAAATGGACAATGCCCAATGGAGGAACACTATTATGAACAGCAAACAAATCGACTGCATCCTTATGCTGGCGCAGACGCTGAATTTCAACCGGGCTGCCGAGAATCTTTATATTACGCAGCCCACGCTGACTTACCACATTAAAACCGCAGAGGAAGAAATCGGCTTTCCGATTTTCCACCGTTCCGGGAAAGGCGCCGCCCTCACCCCGGCGGGGCAGCAATTCTGCCTGGTCCTGGGAAATCTGCGGGATGAATTAAAACGCGCCATTGAACAGGGACAGAACAACAGCCGCCGGTATCACTCCAACCTGACCGTCGGCCTGCCCATGCGTTCCGCCATTTATTTCCTGCCTCAGGCAATTGAAGAGTTTGAACGCACCCACGAAGGCGTTTCCGTTACGCCGGAATTTATCCCCCTCCACAGTTTTGACAGGTTTCTGCGGGGCGAGCAGGATATGGTCTTTGCCAGAGAGGAAGACATGAAACGCATCCCCGACATAAAAATTCATCCGCTGTTCAAAAGCAAAATTTATCTCATCAGCGAAACGACGGACCCGCTGGCGCAAAAAGACAAAATCGTGATTGACGATCTGGCTGGACGCACGCTGATGGTAGGCGGCGGTTCCCAGCCGGAATTGCGCGCCGTGCAACAACGGGTTTTGCAAAAATTGCATCTGGATCATTTCAACAGCAACGATCACGACACCACCCTCACCAATGTAGCTTCCCATAAAGGTATTTGCCTGGCGCCCGGTTTTCTCAACGACCACAATGGGGAATTCGCCTGGACGCCTTTCGACTGCAAGGAAACGATTTCCTGCGTACTTTGCACCCACGCCAGCGACAAACGTGAGCTTGTATCCGATTTTATCCGGATATTGCGGAACTGTTACATCACCCATCCGGAGTTTGCTGTATAACATAAGTGAATTCTGAATCTGCTTCCGGTTAACTTATCCGGTAGTAATGACCGTTGGCTGTTAAGAAAACTATCTGCCAAAATAATAGTAAACTGCCCCTGCCCTGTGTAAAACAGAGCGGGGGCAATTTGTTGAAACTTAAGCGGTAACAAAACAGCCTCAAAATAATCTGCAACTGTTTGAAAAACTACAGGAAACGCTGTTTAATCTTCCCGCATTGTATAGTCTTTATCTTCATCAATCATCTGCATCATAATGTCTGCGAAGACCGGATCAAACTGTGTGCCCTTCCCTTTTTCAATCTGTTCCCGCACCACCGCCTGCGGCATGCTGCGCCGGTAACTCCGGTTACTGGTCATGGCATCATAGGCATCTGCTACGCCGATAATCCTTGCTTCAACTGGAATGTTTTGTCCCTGCAGCCGGTCAGGATAACCTTTGCCGTCATAACGCTCGTGATGCCAGTGTGCGCCAGTGGAAAGCCGCGGCATTTCCTTAATGTTTTGTAAGATTTTGGCGCCCATAGCAGGATGCTTTTTGATTTCTGCGAACTCTTCGTCTGTCAGTTTTCCCGGTTTATTGATTACCGCGTCCGGCACACCGATTTTACCAACATCGTGCAAAATGCCCATGACGTAAATGAAGTGTTGCTCCCGTTCCGTATAACCGGCACGCCTTGCAATTTCTTTAGAATAGGCGGCGACCCTTGCGGAATGACCGTTGGTATATGTATCCTTGGCGTCAATGGCTTCTGCCAGCGTCTGCACTACATGCAGGGAAAGTCCTTCGTTTTCCCGTGTCTTTTTAGCTACTTCGTCTTCCAGATTATGCTGCAAATGAAGCAATTCGCCTGTAATTTCTTCCAAATCACCGGTAACGGCCCGGATAAAAGTCATCAACCGGTTTTCCAGCGGAATAATCTGGTTTCCACCGGTAAAAGGGCACTGCGGTTCCGTAACCGATGCTTCACTTTTCTCCTCACCTTCCCGGATATTTATCTTCCC
>CAJODT010000178.1 GCA_905233365.1 uncultured Succiniclasticum sp. | reverse complement strand
GGAGAATAAAGGGGCTGAGGCCGACGAGGCAACCCTGGCCCGAAACACAAAAAGGAAAAAAGCGGCCAAGGCCCGTAACAACGAAACAGTATTAGCCCAAAACACTAAAGTTAAGGCTGCGGCCCCCAAGGCTGACGCAGCAACAACAGCTCAAAACACAAAATCCACTACGGAGGATAAAACGGTTTGATTATCGAGACAAAAAACCTGGTGAAAATTTACGGACAGCGTAAAGTTGTGGATGAAGTCAGTCTGACCGTAGAACAGGGAACCGTGGTAGGCCTGCTGGGCCCCAACGGAGCCGGCAAGACCACAACATTTTATATGGTGGTAGGCATTGCCAAGCCCGATTCCGGCACCGTGCTGCTGGACGGGCACGACATCGGCCAGATGCCCATGTACCAACGGGCCCGGCTGGGCATCAGCTACCTGCCCCAGGAGGCTTCCATCTTCCGCAAAATGACAGTGGAAGAAAACCTGCTTTCCATTCTGGAGACTACCAACCTGAGCCAGGAAGAACAAGTGAAAAAAATGAACGAGCTCATTGAAGAGTTCCGCATAGAACACATCCGGAAGAGTGTAGGTACCGCATTGTCCGGAGGCGAGCGACGGCGGGTGGAAATTGCCAGGTCCCTGGCCACAGAACCTGCTTTCATCCTGCTGGACGAACCCTTTGCGGGCATCGACCCCATCGCTGTGGCGGACCTGCAGGACATGATCGCCCACCTGGCCAAACGGGGCATCGGTATCCTCATCACCGACCACAACGTCCGGGAAACACTGAGCATCGTAGACAAAGCCTATATCCTGGCCAGCGGCAAGGTGTTGCTGCACGGGGACAGCGAGAGCATCGCCAATGACCCCATAGCCAGAAAATATTACTTAGGCGAAAACTTTAAAATGTAGGGGGATATCCATGCATTTACGTTTATTGGACAAATATGTGCTGAAAGAGCTGCTCTATCCCTTTGCTTTCGGCGTAGCCTCTTTCTCCAGTATATTTATCGCCAGCAGCCTGCTGTTTAAAATTGTACAGTATATGACTACCTATGGGGCTCCCGTCTCTGTTGTGGCCAAGATGTTCATCTACAGCATGCCGGAGATCATCAACTACACCTTCCCCATGTCCGTACTGCTGGCCGCCCTCATGGCCTTTGGCAAGCTTTCCTCCAACAGCGAGATCGTGGCCATGAAATCCGGCGGCGTCAGCTACTACCGCATCGTGGCGCCGGTGGTGGTCGTAGGTTTTATCATCAGCATGTTCTCCGTGGTCTGGGCGGAAAAAGTAGTACCTGTATCCAAATTCGAAGCCAAACGCATACTGAACGAGGAGATCAAAGGAAATACGAAGCCCAAGACCCAGGAGCATATCGTAATGAAGACCTGGAGCGGCGGCATCCTGCGGGTCACCTATGCCCGGCTTTTTGACGAAAGCACAGGTATCATGAAAGACATCACCATCGAAGAATTCAAAGACCACAAGCTCACCCGGGTACAGACGGCAGTACAGGCCAAATGGGAAAACAACTCCTGGATTATGGAGGACGGCACCGTTTACACCGTGGACGAGAAAGACGGCGTCACCGATAAGGCTGTCTTTGACAGACAGGTCATCCCCCTGAGCACCACTCCCAGGGAGGTAATCTGGGAGCAGAAGGAACCCGACCAGATGACACTGGGAGAACTGCGGGGCTTCATTGACGTCCTGGAACGGCGCAAGCAGCCTACCGGGTCCTATTGGACAGAAATCTTTATGCGGTTCGCCATCCCCATGGCCAGCCTGGTGTTTGCTTTGGTAGGCGCGCCTTTAGGCACCCAGCGCCAGCGCAGCGGCTCCTCTATCGGTCTGGGCATCAGCGTGCTGGTTATCTTCATCTACTACGCCATCATCGCTTTTACCTCCGGTCTGGGCAAGGGCGGCGTCTTCCCGCCTTTCCTGGCGGCCATGTCCTCCAATATCATCTTCTTTATTGCCGGCATTTTCATGCTGCGTAAAGCAGACTATTAAGTTTGGAAAGATAAATCCGCAGCCTTTTTGGGAAGGCGTTTTCAGGCTGTCGGGAAGTTATGAACAAGCTGATTTGTGACTATTATTTACATAAAGAAGGGATAATCTTATGTTTGGCATTCGGTTGATGTTCCTGCTTGCGGTCATGGGAGGCATTATTGCCTTTATCGCCGACAAGCTGGGCAGCAAAATAGGGAAAAAG
>CAJODT010000177.1 GCA_905233365.1 uncultured Succiniclasticum sp. | reverse complement strand
CTGGAATGATAAATTTGAAAAGAATACCAGACGCGATGAAGAAGTATTAAGGCAGCTAGTTAATGAAAAAGTCAGATGTCTGATATTATGGGAATGTACAGTCAGAAAAATGATACAGCAAAAGGATTTTGAGAGTAATATTATTAATAGAATTATATGTTTTCTGAATTCCAGTCAGGAATATATGGAAATATAAAGGTGATTTTATAAAAAGGGGCTGTAACAAAATGAGCTTTTTATGCTACATTTTGTGCAGCCCTTTTTCTTTTATATCTTAAAGCGGGGTTACAGATTATCATCAAAGATAGTCTGTAACCCCGCTGTCTGTTTTCAAGCGCACTTTAATAAGCCCTATGGCTTTTTTCATATATTTTCCTTCAGCAAGCTTGTTCTTTATCTACTTTTCGTATAAATCGTTGCATCAGCCGGTCTTCCTGTATACGGTTATGCAACTTTCGGATGTCAAAGCCGAATGCCAGAAACAGCAATTCTTTGTATACCGCATCTTTTCCTCTGCGAAGAATCCGTTTATAACTATAATCTTCTTTTATTTGTCCGAAAGCTCCTTCTACCTGGATCGACCGGTTTACCCGTAACCGGATCCCGTCTTCGCTCAGGAACCGTTCCATGTTCTCTTGCTGCAGTCCGTTGTACTTTTTGTTTATATAAATCGCTTTACTCTGCTTCCGGTTTCCCTGCCGCTGGCACTGTTTCCGCAACCCGCAATACTGGCAGTTGGTGCAGCGGTATACATAGGATTCACTTACATATCCACTGTCGTGTTTCTTCCTCCGGATCTTTTCAAACACCAGCTTCCGCCCTTTGGCGCAGGTGTATTCATCTTTGTCCGGATCATATTCCATATTGGCTGGCAGGTCGATTCGCTTTTTGTATTGTTTCTTTTTGCCGTTCTCATATTGCGCCGGTTTTATCACCGACTCATAGCCGTGTTCACGCAGCCAGTCCAGGTTTTCCTCGCTGTCATACCCGGCATCGGCTACCACATGGACCGGCTTCAGGCCGAAACGGGATTCCATGTGTTGCAGGAATGGGATCAGGGTCCGCGTATCGGTCGGGTTGGGAAATATCCCTACCCCTACAATATACTCGCTTTCTACCGCCAGCTGTACGTTGTAGGCCGCCTTCAACTGTCCGTTCTTCATATGGTCTTCCTTCATCCGCATGAAGGTCGCATCCGGGTCAGTCTTGGAATAACTGTTCCGCTCTCCTAAGACAGACAGCTGCTTCTCGTACTCCTGCCGTTTTGCACAAAACCCTTCGCACCTTTCAAAGGCTTTCTGCAATGCGGATTTATGGTATCCTTTTCCTGAAACAAAATGAGCTCCCTCTTCCTTGCATTTCTCTGCCAGGGCAGCCAGCATTTCTGTGTCTTTCAGGTTTTCTGTACCTGGCAGCAGGGCTTGGGAAACTTCTTCCCGAAAAGCCGGGTACTTTTCTTTCAGCTTTTTCAATCCCCGTTCAATGTTCTTGCGCCATACGAACGTGTACCGGTTCGCATTCGCTTCCAGCTTGGTTCCGTCAATATACACTTCATCCATTGGCACCACATCCAACTCGGACAGAAGATGGATAAACTGGGCGAACAGGTCTTCCTGTACCGGAACCGTGAGACGCTCATAGAAACGGCCTATGCACATGTGGCTGGGAGCCTTGTACCCCTGCAGCAGCCACATGTACTGGATATTGACCTGGCACTGACGCTGGATGGCACGCAAGGAATAGATGCCCTCTGACATGGCGAACACGATGATCTTAAAAAGAATCTTAGGCGGCACTGCGGATTTTCTGCCTTGTGGGGAATATAAACGCAGTAACGCTGTGTAATCCAGTTCCTCCAGTACTGCGTCCAGTAACCGTACCGGTTCTGTTTCAGGGATCATCTGGCTGTAATCTAACGGCAGAACCAATTGCCTTACCGTTGAAAATTTGTTATAATTTTTGTGGTTTAATTTAGGAGGTTGCATACTTAAATTATACCAGAAGAAGAGGCCTTTCGGGGTCTCTTTTTTCTTTTGGGCATAGAAAAATCGGCATCCTTGCGGATGCCGATAGCGAGACTATTTTGTTACAGCCCCATCTGCCCGGCTTTAAATACAATGCCGGTTTAACCGGTGTTACCGGAAAAAATGAAACAGCGGCGTCTGCAGCTTTCGGCAGACAGAAGGAGGAGAAGCATGAGAAAGATAATGTGCTTTGTATTACCAG
>CAJODT010000176.1 GCA_905233365.1 uncultured Succiniclasticum sp. | reverse complement strand
GTTTTTCCAGGTTTTCGATTTTCACATCGATACCCGCTCCGCAACAGCCGCCGCAGTTTATGGACATGTAACGTGTCCCTTCCGGATATCCTTCCATCTTCCCGCTGCGCCGGGTAAACGCTTTCATGCAATTATAGCCGGAACAGCGACGTGTCACCAGTTCGCACTGTACGATTACAACTAATTTTGACATATCTATCCTCCTTAACTACTACAACGTAAGTATTGTTTATCAATCAATATAGCGTATAATCATAGCCATTACGAATGAAATTGAAGCGAAATTGAGGCCGGCCTGGTTATTTACAGCAGGTCTCTCATTTGAGCTTGAAATCTGCATTTTCAGGGTTTATAATAAAGAAAACAAATACGATAGCCTGAAAGAAACGTTGGTTAAAAGCCAGCGGTTTTTGTTTTTGTGAAGATTTTGGAAGAATCAGGCGGATAAGTAAACGAATGAATCTGTCTTTCCGTAACGCTTTGGAGGCGATAGCTATGAGTTCGGATATAAAACGGAATTTTGCATTGCTGTCAGGACCGCTTGCATTTTTACTGCTGCGATTTGTGGCACAGTCGTTTGGCAGCGCGGCGGCAAGCGCCCTGGGAATGGCGGCCTGGATGGCGCTGTGGTGGGTGTTTCGTCCGGTGGGAATTGCAGTGACTGCATTGCTGCCGATTGCCGTTAACGCGTTTTTGAATCTGATTCCCAGCGGGCACGTAATCAGCAATTACTTCTCGGAAATCGTAGTGCTGCTGCTGGGAGCTGACCTGATTTGCCTGACCTGGAGCCGTACCGGTCTGGACCGGCGCGTGGCCGTGAAAGCGTTATGCGGTATCGGCACGTCCATGCGGCAGCAGATTGTGGCGTGGCTGGGAGCTTCTGTAGTCCTCTCCGTCTTTCTGCCTAACGTGGTGGTCGCAGCGATTCTTTGCCCCATTGCGGCAGCCATGCTGAAGTTTGTGAACGGCGGGGAAGAACCGGATGTCCGGCAATCCGCGCCGATTCTGCTGGCGATTGGCTGGGGCAGCGGCATCGGCGGCTTCGGTTCTCCCATCGGCGGCGCGGCGAATCTGGTGGCCATTGCCTACATGGAGCAGCTTACGGGACATGAATTCATGTATGTGGACTGGGTGCTGCGGTTCGTACCGATTCTGTTTCTGGTTTTTCTTTTAAATCTGTTCTTTCTCTGGCAGGTCAATCGCACTACACAGGATTTAAACGGATCTGCTTCCTATTTTAAAAAGCTGAACGAAGAGTTCGGACCGCTGAAGCGGGGCGAAAAGATAGGGCTGACATTATTTGTGCTGGCTACGCTGCTGGCGTTCCTCCGTCCCCTTTATGCGGAACTGTTGCCCGGACTGAAACCTGCCTATTCATTTCTTACGTTAGGCCTTCTGATGTTTGTGCTGCGTGATGAGAATGACGAAGTGATGATGGACTGGAAATATGCGGAAAGCCATGTTATGTGGGGCATGATGTTCCTCTTTGCCAGCGGCATGGCATTGGGGCGTATGCTCATAGAAACCGGAGCGGTACAGCACCTGACGGCTATGATTGCAGCCAACGGGCCTTCCGGCGGAGCCGGAACCATTGCACTGTTTGCCACATTTGGCTGTTTGCTTACAGAGTTATCCAGTAATACGGCCGCAGCTTCCATTGCGTTGCCGGTTGTCATCAGCATTATCCAGACCATCGGCCTGAACCCTGTTCCTTACATGTTGCTTACCGTAGTGTCAGTTAACTGCGCCTATGTCCTCCCTATTTCCACCCGAGCGATTCCGGTTTCCTACGGGCTGGACGCCGGCTTGCAGATTCGGCAGGGCCTGAGGCTCACACTGCTCAATGTACTGCTGGTAACAGCTGTCGGCTGGATCTGTGTAAACTACGTCCCGTTTTTTGCAAAACTGTAACGGCCAACATGCCCAAACCCATGATTATTTCCGACTTCACCCAAACCAGTCTGTACAATAAGGCAGCCCCCTCCGTCAGATGGAGAGGGTTGCCGTTTACTGTTACGATTATTATGCTCGTTGGACTCATCTCAAATAATTATTACCAGTCAATTCTATAAACTACCAGCCGGATCATTTCATTTCTTTCCACCAGGGACCGAATTTTTCCGTGTTTTCCCCGATGACCGCCGCTTCTCCGATGCGGGGCGTCAGCAATCGGTACGGTTTTGTTTTGCTTTCCTCCGTCAGACGGATATAGGGTTCATCCCAGGGATGGCGGGCCATCGCGAATTTT
>CAJODT010000175.1 GCA_905233365.1 uncultured Succiniclasticum sp. | reverse complement strand
CCCTGTTCCCAGGTTCCAATCCCTTGCCGGGGAAAATAAAGAGCTGCTTGGCCGATGCGACAAGGATATGCAGCGCGAACATTACGATGACAGTAACGGGCGTTTCATAAGCGAGTTTTTCGAAGAGGACAGGAAAGCGCTTATCCCGCTCCCGGCCATGGCGTTTGAAACGTGTTGCTATACCACGGCGCTGACCAATAAGTACGGCAAGTTTACGCTGGATAAAGGAAAACACAAATATTCGGCGTCCCCCTCATTCCCCGAAACCACGGTGAACATTAAACTGACTGCATCCCATGTGATTGTCCTTGACGAGAACATGAACGAGGTTGTTACGCACCGCAGGCTATATGGGGATGAAACGGAAAGTATGGACTGGCTGCCATATCTTACGTATATAGCAAGACGGCCCAGGTCGTTACGCAACACCGGCATCTATGACATGATGCCGGAACCGCTGCAACAGTTCATGGATACCTGTGAGAGCAGTGAACGGGGTAAAATCCTTCGAGTGCTGGCAGAACTTACCAGACGCAGCGGGTTTGAAAGTGCTGTCCATACAGTAAATGAAGCCGCGCGCTTCCAGGCCAAAGATTCCGAAAGCCTTATGACTTTGTATAACAGGCTTTACGCAGAAGTTCCCCTTCTTCCATTGCTTGGTTCAGATTCCGGGATACCGAAACAGAAGGTGATTCCTTTCCGTAACGATCTTACCCGGTTTGACGCTGTACTGGCGAAGGGAGGTGCTTCCCGTGCCTGAACTCAGAGAAGCAATCGCCCTGTGCTGCAAGAAAATGAGGCTTTCCTCACACCTTGCGGAACGGGCCATGACCATAGATGGCGCAACGAACCAGGAATACCTGTTTCACCTGCTGACCGATGAGATTGACCACCGGCATAAAGCCAAGATAACAAAATATCTGGACTCTGCTGAGTTTCCAAAGCGCTATACACCGGAACAGTTTCATACGGATGAGATTACGTTCCCAGAAACCACAAGCTTCCAGTCGCTCCTTGCGCTTGACTTTTACCGCCAGGGCAAGAACGTGATTATGTACGGTGGTTCCGGTACCGGAAAAACGATGCTGTCTATCCTGATTGGCATTGCAGCATGCAATGCAGAAGTGCCGGCGAAGTTCTTCCGGACGGCAGGCCTGATAAACCGGTTTACCGAAAGCCACCAGAAAGGGACACTTAACAACCTGAAGAAAAAACTAAACGCTGCCCAAATTCTAATTCTGGATGAGTTTGGATATGTGCCTTATGACCGGACTGGCTCGCAACTGTTGTTTGACTACCTGTCTGAGATACATGAACAGAAGTCGGTCATCCTGAACACCAATCTGGAATTCGCCCAATGGGCGAACGTCCTGTATGACCAGAAGATGGCTACCGCACTGATAGGAAGGCTTACACACCATGTAGAGCTGATCCTGTTCCCGGGCACTAACTACCGGTTACGTGAATCCAGCATTAACGAAGCATTTGCCAGGATGAACAGAAAGGATGGCAGCCATGAAAGCGTATAGAAGCCAAAATAATTGGAAACAAAAATACGAGGATTTGCACGAGCAGTTCCAGGAGATGTCTGATTATCTGACTGAAATTGTAACTGTGCAGCAGAACCAGGCAGAATACCTGGAATACCTGAACGACTATATAGCCTATAAGGGCTTGGAAGAAGATTTTAGCTATTTTCGTGAAAATGCGCACAGAGATACTGATGAATCCACGCCATTTCCACGTTATGTAATGTAAACGTTACCAAATGTCTGCAGTGGCCGGTTGCGGTTCACGAAGGCGCTGGACTGGCCGCTGCAACTTTCGCCAAAATGGAGATGCAATTTTCTCCAAAAATATTTTGCAACTTTCGCCAAAAAGGGCTTGCAAAAAACAGGCCTCCGCTAAAGGTGTTGATTTATGGCGGCACTGCGGTTACTCTCCGGCATAAATTCCGGACTGTAACTCACGACATCGATTATGCGCTCTGGGAGCCGTCGCCTCTGTTTGAGGATTGTGTGGCAGCTGTTGGAGAAAAGTGCAGGCTGTTTCCTCACTGGATGCACAGTCTGGAACAATTTACGTCTGTCCCGCACTTTCGCCTGTATTTACAACTGTTCTGTATTCTTTTATTCCTAATTTTTTTGTAATTTTAGGAATTGCGGAAAATATTTGTCCGAAAACCTCTTGATTATCAATTTCCTGTAAAGATGAATAATGTTTTTTAGGTCATATCCTTCACCTTTAACATTTTTTGTT
>CAJODT010000174.1:1243-3513 GCA_905233365.1 uncultured Succiniclasticum sp. | reverse complement strand
AAAGGAACGGACGGTTTCAATCAGTATGGCCCCGATCCTTTAGAAACACAAAACTGACCGGTGAATTTCTATGGAATATTATTTCAAAGATTTCAGCGTCCTGCAAAATGAAAAGCCGTTTCCGCCAAACTGCCCCAGTCAGTATGTGCAATTTGACAAAACGATTGCGGCAGACACGTTACGCTTTCATAAAAGTATGCGTTCCTATGCGCCTACTCCTCTCGTTTCATTAAAAGAACAGGCGAAGGCAGGCCATGTCAAAGGGATATATTGCAAAGACGAATCGTTCCGTTTCGGTCTTAAGGCCTTTAAAGGTCTGGGCGGCAGTTACGCCATGTTCCGCATCCTCTGCGAAAAGCTGGGGCTGGATTACAAAACTGTTGATTATCGCTATTTCCAAAAAGAAGAAACCCGGAAGCAATGCGCAAAGTTTCATTTTGTCACAACTACCGACGGCAATCATGGCAAAGGCGTTTCCTGGGCGGCAAAACTGTTTGGCTGCAACGCAACTGTTTTTATGCCAAAAGGTTCTGTTGAAGCGCGACGGGTTGCGATAGAACGGGCAGGTAACGCAACAGCGGAAATTACAGATTTCAATTACGACCAGGCTGTTGAATATTCCTGGAATCTGGCGCAGCAGAACGGCTGGATTTTGATCCAGGACACTGCCTGGGATGGTTACGAACAATATCCGGAATGGATCATTGACGGCTACCTGACACTGGCTGCTGAAATCGTGGAACAGTTGGGAAATGTTATTCCCACCCATGTTTTTCTACAGGCAGGCGTTGGCGCCATGGCGGGAGGCATACTGGAATTCTTTCTTTCCTGCTATCAGGATACTCCGCCAATCATGACCATCGTGGAACCAACAGAAGCAGCGTGTATTTATCATTCTGTAAAAGCCGGGGACGGCGCCTGTCATTCCATAGAAGGAAACCCTGTAACCATTATGGCGGGGCTGAACTGCGGCACCCCCTGCCGGGTGACCTGGCCTGCCATCCGTGATAAAGCATCTTTCTTCTGCGCCTGCGATGATGTCATAACAGCGGAAGGTATGCGCGCCTACGCAAATCCGGTCGGAAACGACAAGGCAATCACTGCCGGAGAATCCGGGGCCGTAACCTTTGGACTGGTCAATCGGATTCTACAGGATGAAACGATTCGGAATTTATTCCGTATCCGGAACGATTCCGTCATCCTGTTGATCAATACTGAAGGCGATACCGACCCGGAAGGATACCGGAACATTGTGAACGAAAACGCTGTTTTGAAATAGCTATTTTGGACACTAAAAAAACCTGATGCGAAAACATCAGGTTTTTTAATTTGGGAGCAGTTTATTCATTTGTTGGGAAAAAGGCTGAAGCAAAACTTAGTGAGCGTTTGCATTATTTCATGAGATGAAATTCGCCGTCGTGGCGAGACTGTCTGAGGGGCGAAGCCCCGAGTTTCGAAGCCACAGGCGAATGAGTCCATGAAATAGCAAACGGGAACGTTTTTGCGAAGCCTTTTTCTAAAAGTGAATTTTACTTCACCAGTTCATATCCCGCATCCGTAATAGCTTTTTCGAATTCTGCCACCGGGATATCACGGGTTGCCTGTACCGTAGCAGTTTTCGCTTCCAGGCTTACGTCCACTGCAGTTACGCCGTCCAGTTTCGCCAGCGCGTTTGTCACATGCTTCTGGCAATGTGCGCAGGTCATACCTTCCACTTTTAATACTTTTTCCATAGTTATACCTCCTGAATTATTATTTTTCATATTTTCGGCATCCGCTTTGTCTGCCGTTTTTGCCTCATCTTTTTCAACACCAACCGAACTTTTTTCCTGTTCCGGTTCCAACTGCAAACTGCGCAATTGTACCGCACCCGTTTCCACTGTTTCACTGCTCCTCAGCGCTGCCGTCGGTTTAAATCCTTTCAGCCTCAGCGCGTTCATTACAACAGTTACCGAGCTTAAGCTCATAGCTGCTGCCCCGAACATAGGGTTCAGATGAATCCCCCAATGAACCAGTGCTCCCGCCGCCACCGGAATACAGATTACATTATAGAAGAATGCCCAGAAGAGGCCTTCTTTTATTTTTTTGATGACATCCTTACTGAGGCGTACCGCATCCACTGCATCCAGCAGATCACTCTTCATTAGTACGATGTCCGCGCTTTCAATAGCCACGTCCGTTCCGGCACCGATAGCGATGCCCACATCAGCCCGGGCCAGGGCCGGCGCATCGTTGATGCCGTCCCCGATCATGGCCACCTTATGGCCTTC
>CAJODT010000174.1:0-1184 GCA_905233365.1 uncultured Succiniclasticum sp. | reverse complement strand
TTTTTGAATGGCTTCCGCCGTCCGCTGGTTGTCACCGGTCAGCATCACCACGTTGATGCCCAGCTTCTTAAATTCCCCAATGGCCTGACGACTGGTTTCTTTTTCCCGGTCCGCCACGGCAATGATGCCTAGCAGTTCTTTATCTTTTGCAAACAGCAATGGCGTCTTGCCTTCATCCGCCAGCCGGCCTAATTCCCCGGCAACCGCCGTAATGTCAATGCCGGCTTCTTCCATCAGCTTATCATTGCCTGCGAAAAACCTGCTGCCGTTTTGTTCTGCCTGCACACCTTTACCGAACAGGGTTACAAAATTTTGCATTTCCGGAATCGCAATCTGCTTTTCCGTTGTATATTCCATTACCGCCCCGGCCAGGGGATGGCTGCTGCCATGCTCCAGTCCCGCTGCCGCTCTCAGCAATTCAGAAAAAGCCGGATTGGTTTCTTCTGCAGAACCGTTCGGCAAAATAACGTCCGTAACCCGGGGTTTGCCTTCCGTAATAGTACCGGTCTTATCCAGTACCACGGTATCTAAGTTATGTGCCGTTTCCAGCGCTTCCCCGGATTTGATCAGGATGCCATTTTCCGCGCCTTTTCCGGTTCCCACCATAATCGCAACGGGTGTTGCCAGTCCCAAAGCGCAGGGACAGCTGATGACCAGCACGCTGATGGCGCAACTGAAAGCAAACTCAAAACTCTCGCCCCACAGCAGCCAGAAAATACAGGTTGCCAGCGCAATGAACATGACCACCGGCACAAACACGCCGGCAATCTTATCCGCGGTACGGGCAATGGGAGCCTTGCTACTGCTGGCTTCATCCACCAGCCGGATGATCTGGCTGATAGTACTGTCTTCCCCGACCCGCTCTGCTTTGAAATGAATAAAACCGGTTTTATTGATGGTAGCGCTGATTACCTTATCCCCCGGCTGTTTTTCCACCGGGATGCTTTCGCCGGTAATGGCCGCTTCGTCCACACTGGTAGTGCCGCTGATGATCACGCCGTCCGCCGGAATGCTTTCCCCCGGACGTACCACGATTTCATCGCCTTCGGCCAGTTCTTCCGCCGGAATAACGACTTCCACGCCGTCGCGGATGACCGCAGCCTGCTTCGGCGCCAGATCCATCAGCTTTTCAATAGCGCTGGAGGTACGGCCTTTGGAACGGGCTTCCAGCCATTTGCCGAAGG
>CAJODT010000173.1 GCA_905233365.1 uncultured Succiniclasticum sp. | reverse complement strand
CCGCGGATGCATAGCCTGCAATTATTGCCGGACCCACGGCAAGTGTATGTTTAACGATATTGTCAATGAAACCGCCAAAAAGGTTGAAGAGGCTGATGGCATCATTATCGGAAGCCCGGTGTATTACGCTTCTCCTAACGGAACGTTGCTTTCGTTTTTGGACAGGCTGTTTTTCAGCACGCCTTTCTCCAAACACATGAAAGTTGGCGCGGCGATAGTCAGCTGCCGGCGGGGCGGAGCCACGGCTTCGTTCGATGTGCTGAATAAATATTTCACGATTTCCGGCATGCAGGTGGTGGGCAGCACATACTGGAATCAGGTACACGGTTTTACGGCCGAGGATGTGAAAAAAGATCTGGAAGGCCTGCAGACCATGCGCAACCTGGCTCGCAATATGGCCTTTCTGATGAAAGCCATTGCCGATGCCAAAGAAAAATACGGCCTGCCGAAACAGGAGACGGATGTATTCACCAGCTTCCCTGATGGGAAATGATACACATCAGGCGCCTAAAGAAGTAATTAAACAGCTAATTTTACTAAAGGAATACTTATTATGAAACGGATTGTGTTACTGATTGTTATTGTTTTGTTGGCTGCTATTGTCATCAAAGGGCCGGATTCTTTGATCGGGCTGGCCAAAATGTCACGCTCTGCCTCCGATAACGGGGGCAGCCTGCCCAATGTTACGGGTAAAGCAACCGGCGTAACCGGAAAAAAAGTGCTGGTGGCGTATTTCAGCTGGGGCGGCAACACCCGTGAGGTGGCGAAGCTGATTCACAGCAAAACCGGCGGCGATTTGTTTGAAATCAAAAAGGAAACACCCTATCCGAAAGAATATAAACCGACGACGGATGTCGGCAAACAGGAAGTGGAACAGGATGCCCGCCCGAAACTGGCCGGTCCGCTGCCTGACCTGAAGCAGTACGATGTAATCGTGCTGGGGTATCCTATCTGGTGGTATATTGAGCCCATGCCGGTGAAGACTTTTGTGGAAGCACAGGATCTGTCCGGCAAAACAATCCTGCCTTTTGCCACCAGCGGCGGCAGCGGCATTGAGGGAAGCGTAGCGGATTTGCGGAAAACGCTGCCGAAATCACAGGTGAAAGACGGTCTTCTGGCAAACATGACCGGCGGCATTGACCGCTGGCTGAAAGATAACGGTCTGGTGAAATAACGGACTAGCGGACTGACAAGTGGCGCACACAGTGAAAGACTGTGCCTTGATTCAAATCCTGGTTGACAGGGGATTGTCGCTGACATTTCGCGCACGCAGTGAAAGACTGTGCAATAAAGTCAGTCACAAAAAGCACCAGTCAGCGTGCAGAAAAATTAGTCAGCGTTTCCTTAGTAATTCCACAGAAATTTTACTTGACTTCCAGTGAACTTTAACGGGTAGAATAAAGCGAAGCAGTTATGTTATTTTAAATTCTTATATTGAGAGAATGATTGAAGAATCCAGGAGGACACTATGAAGCTATCTATGAAAAAAATCCTTCCCATCGTATTGACTGCGTCTCTGGTTGCGGCCTGCGGCGGCGCTACGGCCAAACAGCAGACGGCACCGGAAAAGAAAGCGGAAGCCAAACCGGCAGCAACGGCCCAGGTTCACACCGACGGTTCCAAATACATTCCCATGGATAAACGGAGCGGCGCGAAATCCGTGGTGTATTTTACCCGCGATTTGAGCGCCAAAGGCCTGCAGAAAATTTATGAAAAAGTGAATCAGGACATTACCGGCAAGGTTGCCATCAAAGTGCACACCGGCGAAAAGAACGGACCCAACATCATTCCTCGTCCCTGGGTGAAGGAACTGATTGAAAAGGAGATTCCCGGCGCAACTATTGTGGAGACCAACACGTTGTACCACGGCGACCGTTATACGACGGAAAGCCACCGGGAGACCCTGAAGGTGAACGGCTGGACCTTCTGTCCGGTGGATATTCTGGACGAAGAAGGTGCGGTTATGCTGCCGGTGAAGGGTGGCAAATATTATAAGGAAATGTCCATGGGCAGCCACGTGACCCGTTACGATTCTTTGGTGACGCTGACCCACTTTAAGGGCCACACCATGGGTGGCTTCGGCGGCTCCAACAAAAACCTGGCCATTGGCATGGCGGACGGGCGCATCGGCAAAAAGATGATCCATGCAGGGGACACTGGTTCCACGTGGGGCGTGAACAAGGAAGAATTCATGGAACGCATGGTGGAATCCACCAAGGCGACCATAGACCACTTCGGCAAGCATATCACCTTCATCAACGTGCTGCGGAACATGAGCGTGTCCTGCGAC
>CAJODT010000172.1 GCA_905233365.1 uncultured Succiniclasticum sp. | reverse complement strand
ATCCACAGAAACCATACGGTAATGACGTTTCCCTACATTTATCTTTTCTGCAAACTCCAGCACGTTGACGCTGTGGTGCTTTTCCCACGCAGCTCTTGTGGCATCATCTTTGGCCGCGCCGAATTCAAAATCCACACAGGCCTGGTCTAACGCGACCGGATCAGCGGAGGCAAGAATGCCGACGCTTTTACGGTCTTGCACGTTCACGCATTTGTCTTCCGCTTTAAAGGCATCCAGTACATTGATAAACACCCAGCGCCCTTTCTTATAATCCATCGCCGCTTTGGCTGCGTCAGCGAAGCAGCGGGCCGTAGTGTCGTCATCAGACGCCTGGTACGTTTTGTCGTTTTTGCCCGCGCTGTGGATCAGCGCTTTTCCGGAAAGGGAACCGAGGGACAGGGAAATATTCTTGATATTACCGCCTAACTGAGCAATGTAATGGGTCTTAAAACGGTGCACCGCCACAAAGGTGTCGTAGTTTTGAATATGGGCTCCGGTACGGGTGAATTTCAGGTGATGCCCGTTCTGTACCGGCATGTCAATATCCCCGTCCGCATCCAACACGTCCACCGGCCCGACTTTGGTAAAGCCGTGCTTTTCCGCCATGGCGTAATTTCCTTTCGCCGTATTACGGGGCGCAGTGAAGCCGTTGGTATCCACAAACGTGCCCTGCGTCTCTTTCATCAGTTCCGCCATCAGAATCGGATCCAGATACTGTTCCCCTTCGGCGCCAAAAGAGACCTTAACGGCGACCTTGCCTTTCTTTTCCTGGCCCAGCGCCTTGTACACTTTCATCAGGCCGCCGGCTGAAATGTCTTTGGTGAAATAGACAACGGGTGCATTCTTATCTTCCGTCAGAAAGCGCAACGGTTTATTATTGACTTCCGGTTTGATAAAATTCACAGCCGCAACCGTGGCAGCCGGTTTCACATCTTTTGCCTCTGCGGTCTTCTTTTCACCGCCGCAACCGGCAAACGCCAGCGTAAATGTAAGTGCAGTCAGCGCAATCGCAAGTTTTTTTAACATAGGATCCTCCGTTATTACGAATGCCCGCAAAGCCGTGCCAAGGGCAAATCTCAGGCACAGTTCGACGGGCATTACGACTTTTAAAGAAACACAGATTTATTCGTATGCACGCTGTACAAACTCATTCAATCAGCATCTCTTCACTTGATTATTTCAGTTTGCTGTATTCCGCATCCGTTACCGGTTCGCACCATTCGTTACTGGTTTCTTCACCGGCCACTTCAATCGCCAGATGGGACATCCAGGAGTCTGCCGCGGCGCCATGCCAGTGCTTCACATTGGCAGGAATATTGACCACAGTTCCGGGCAGCAGTTTTACCGCCGGTTTGCCGTATTCCTGATACCATCCCTGGCCGCCTACGCAAATCAGCATCTGGCCGCCGCCGGATTTGGCGTGATGGATATGCCAGTTGTTGCGGCAGCCCGGCTCGAAGGTCACGTTATACATGGCAACCTGCTGCGTGGAAACCGGAGCCAGATAGCTTTGTCCGATAAAATACTTTGCATACGCCGTGTTCGGTTCACCGATGGGGAACATGATTTCCTGCTGGAACTTTTCTTTGTCTGTCACAGCCGCTGCCGCAGCCGCCGGTTCCGCATACACTTCTTTGGCCATGTTGAACGCCGCCCAGGCTTTCGGCCAGCCGGTGTAAAAACCCAGCTGGGTAATGATTTCCGCCATCTCCGCTTTGGTAACCCCGTTATTCTTTGCCGACTGGATATGATACTTCAGCGAACTGTCAATGACGCCGCTGCCTACCAGACCGGAAACGGTAACGATACTGCGGTCGTGCAGGGAAAGCACGTCGTTCTTCGACCAGACTTCCCCAAATAAGATGTCGTCATTGTAACGGGCAAAGTCCGGGGCAAAATCTCCCAGCCTGTCCCTGCCTGCTGTCTGTACAATTTTCTTCGCAACTCTCTGATTCGAATTTGTCATCGCTGCTGCCTCCACATAATTTAAACTCACTGACATAAGGATCGACGCGCCCGCAAAGGCTGCCAACGCATTTTTCCAACTGTTTTTCATAAACATACACGCTCCCCTCAAAGCTTTAATGCACTTTCATTATAAGCAATGCGTGTGTAACAAACAAATACCTGTTATTAATTGCAGGAAATGCTTTTCAGGCATGAATGAAAACTCTGCCGGATTATTTCATTTCCTTCCACCAGGGGCCGAATTGTTCCGTGTTTTCCCCGATAACCGCCGCTTCCCCGATGCGGGGCGTCAGCAATCGGTACGGTTTTGTTTTGCTTTCCTCCGTCAGACGGATATAGGGTTCATCCCAGGGATGGCGGGCCATCGCGAATTTT
>CAJODT010000171.1 GCA_905233365.1 uncultured Succiniclasticum sp. | reverse complement strand
CCCATGTACCACGTGGAGAATACTATTACGGAATTAGGTGACGTGCCTTTTCGCGATGGCGGGCATATTATTTATGTGAACGGCGAGTACCGCGACCTTGCCACGCCGATTGGTCGATTGATGCATGATTTTGCCTGCACACAGGCCAGCGATATTTTGAATCCGGTGTTGCGTGAAAGGGTACGGTATTTGAAGGAGAGCGAAGGGGGGACGGTAGAGATGTGTGAATTGGTAGAAGAATACGCAGAGAAAAAAGCGAAAAGAAGAGAGATGCAGGTTAAGTTGAAGAATGCAAAAAATTTCATAGACAATACGAATCTTTCATTGGAGGATATTGCAAAATGTGTTGAACTTCCGCTCGCTACAGTGAAAGAACTTGCACGCGGAAGAACTGCGTGAATAAAAATCAAGATTAATGGTTTCCCATGACCTGGTGCGCATAAAAAACGCATCAGGTTTTTTGTTTTTGGGATTAAGGGTAGGGCTCTACGGTTTATGTGTAAGAAAATGTACATTGGTTTTGTTTATAATTTACACAGTCCTAAATCAGATAGGTTTGGAAAATCAGAAGCAGTAAAGGAAAGGGTGATCAACATGTTAAAGAGAATCATTGGTTTAACAATTGCAGCATTATGTTTTATGAACAGTTCGTTTGCGGAGTTGCAGCGTTTTCCCATGTATGGGGAACACCAACTGGAGGAAAGTGCTATGTTCACGCAGCTTCGTGGTATAACACTGAACGGACTGACTGCAGAACAGGCCAGAGATAAAGCTTACGCGGCTGCACGCCAGGAAGCAATTCAGTATTTGGGCTCCGAAGAGGCGCTGCAATCGCATTTTAACGCAATGGCCAAAACACAGAAGGTACAGGAATTAGCGAAAAGGCATGAAGAGTTGAGCAACATTACGGCCCGGAGTTCCTATAAAATGCATAAAACTCCTTTTGACTTTGTGGAGGTGATGGGCGATTACATACACTGGATTCCCGGCACAACGTCTGAGCAAACCTGCGAGCACAGAAGTTACGGGGAACTGAAAGAACACGCCGAAGTCTACACCGCATTGCTGATGGTGCGGATGATGATTCTGAAAAACCCGGAGCAAATGGACAGTTACATGAACACGAAAGACAAAATGAAAGAGATTTTCAGCAAACACTACAATTCAGCATTAACGCCATACTTTGATGCGAAAAAAGCGGAGCTGGAAGCGGAAGCAGACAGGCTGAACCGCAACATGAAAGATTATAACTGCCGGGCTGTTTTAGATATAAAGGAAAATGAAGCGGCTTACATTCCTGTTCTTGGCGGCTTTTTCCCACGGGCCAAGACAACATACTGCAAGTCCCGGAAAAAATGCAAATTCTATATTAGCGAAGCAGGCGGCGTTTTGAAAATGGCTTGTGAATGCGGACACGCGATCAGAGAGCACCAATACAAATTGAAAGAGAAATAGAAAATATTTTTGATGTAAGCAGGAAGAAAAAATAAGTTTGACGAAAAAAATATAAATGAGCTATGAGAGGAAAAAGATTATGTTTGCAACCGGAAACAAAAAAATGCTGAATATGCTGATCTTAGATATCTTGGAACAGTATTCCGATGAAGATCATCACCTGACACAACAGGAAATCATCCGGCATCTGCGGGCGCAGTACGGAATGGAATGCGACCGACGTTCGGTGAAAAACAACATCGACGCGCTTAAGGAGATGGGCTACGATATTGTAACAAACAACAAAGGCGCGTTCCTGGCAGGGCGTAAGTTTGATAATGCGGAGCTCCGCCTTCTCATTGACAGCGTATTGTTCAACAAGGGCATTTCTCAAAAACGTGCCCGGGAACTGATTGACAAGCTGAAAGAATTTGGCGGGCGGCATTTTTCTGCTAAGGTGAAGCATGTGTGCAACCTGCCGGAACTGCAGCACACAGACAACAAACAAACCATGTATGCGCTGGACGCGCTGAACGATGCCATTGACAAGAAGAAAAAGGTCAGCTTCGTTTATAATTCCTACGGCACAGACTTTCAGCTGCACCCCCGGAGGAAGGAACCGTACATTGTGAATCCGTACCAGATTGTAGCCAACAACGGACGGTACTATTTAATAGCGAACTACGACAAATACGATAACGTTGCCCATTTTCGCATTGACCGCATGACTTCCGTATGCATGCTGGACGAAAAACGCAAACCTGTTTCGCAGGTTACCGATTTCAAAAACGGTTTCTCCCTGCCGAAACATATGGCAGAACACATCTATATGTTTAGTGGGAAGACTGTCAATGTGCGCATGGTTGCCAAGAAACACCTGATGGATGAACTGGTGGACTGGTTCGGGAAAGATTTT
>CAJODT010000170.1 GCA_905233365.1 uncultured Succiniclasticum sp. | reverse complement strand
CGACACCCGCACCTCCATCTTCGACGCCAAGGCCGGCATCGCCCTGACCGACACCTTCGTGAAGGTCGTGTCCTGGTACGACAACGAGATGGGCTACTCCGACAAGCTGCTCTGCCTCATCGAGCACATGTTCAGCGTGGACCACAAGTAAGTAACAGGTAACAAGTAACAAGTAACAGATAACGAACACCCCCGCGGAAGCCCATCGGCGCCTCCGCGGGGGTGCTTTTTTGATGATATGATGTCAACTTTCTGCGAAGTACTCATCCTCGATCCATCTTGCAGGATTGTTGTTAATGTACGTCCACACTTCACGGAAGTCGTCTTCGCCGCGGACGACGTAGTCGTAGAAGGACCGTTGCCATACTTTGAGCTGCGGCTGCGCTGTGCGGATTTGCTTGCTGCTGTTCATCTTCAAAAACCCAATCGCTTTTGCAAGCGTCGAGCGTTCTCTGCCGCGGCCCTCGTCCGGCTGTAGGGGCGCTTCACGAAGCGCCCGCTTTGCAAGCGCCGAGCTTTCCATGCCGCCTCCCTCATCCGTCCGTAGGGGCGCTTTACGAAGCGCCCGCTCCGTCGTAATCTGCAGCAGCAGGTGCACATGGTTCGGCATGATGACGGAATGATCAATCTGAATCTCCGGAAAGCGCTCCGGCAGGGCGTTGATCGCCTGCCGCACGACCATTCCCGCTTCTGTAAGGCATACGACGGGCGCTTCGTGAAGCGCCCCTACGGCAATTTTGGACAAAAAACAGCGTTTTTCGTGGGTGCAGAGCGTGACGAAATACGCGCCGGGGGCGCTGTAGTCGTAGTCGGGCAAACGGTTGCGCTTGCGCTGCGGATAGTCGGGCATGACGGTTCCCTCCAAGCTGAAATCAACGCATGGTTTGACAAGGTTTTTCATGTAGGGGCGCTTCACGAAGCGCCCGTTGCTGGTTGGGATGATTATATCATCCCAACCAGCAAAAGAAAACAGAGTGATACCGAAAATCGGAATTGATTTGCGGCGGTGGGCGTGGTAAAATAAATGTGCCACACGAATTTCATATTGTTTTCTTCACACAATGGGAATGTGTTTTTTGCTTTTCGGCAAAAACGCACTCTCCATTTTGGCATTCCCTTGTGTGAAGGTCAGAAATTCGTGTGGCAGCGAACGGAGCTCTGCGTTTTTCGTGCGTAGTCTCTGTTTGGGACTGCGCACTTTTTTGTATCTTTTACAAATTTAGAGCAAGGGGTAGAAAAATGAAACTCACTGATATTGTATGCCCAAACTGCACTGCGCCGCTTTCAGTTGAAAAACGCGGCAGTTACCTGGTATGTCCTTATTGCGGAAGCAGGGTCTCTCTGGAAGGAGTTACATTCGATTGCGGTCCAAATCTTGAGCTTGCAGAAAAAATCAAGCATACGATCTACGATTTAAAGGTAATTGATCGACTGGAATTAAGCATAGAAAGAATCCAATCAGATCCTTTACCGGAACCTTCAAAAAGGAAACGCACCGGCATGTGGGTTATTTTCGTTTGCATTCTCTTGATTCTATTTAAGATAAATGTCTGGCTTGGGCTAATAAGTGCATGCGCCGGAGGCTATTATCTTTATAGGCTGGGCCAAAAAGAAAAGCAGAAACAGGAATCGGAAAAGAACGCAAGAGAAGATGAATTACGTAATCTGAAAGAAGAGCTTCATGAAATTGAAGATGCAGGCTTTGAGCTTACACTCCCGGATAAATACATGAGAATCCATATCCTGGAAGAATTTCATACCATCGTGTTGAGCGAACGAGCCTATACTCTAAAGCAGACAATTCGCTGTTATGAAGATGATCTCCACAAGAAGGAAATGGCACGGCTGAAGAAAGAGCAGATTAAAGTGCAAAAAGAACAGGTGGAGGCGCAAAAGAAGCAAATAGAAATGAATTCCGACTCTGTAAAATGCCCTTATTGCGGTTCTCGTGATATACAAATGGTGAAAAAGGGATTTGGGGTCGGAAAAGCAGTTGCCGGAGCAGTCTTGCTCGGTCCGGTTGGTATTCTCGGCGGAGCGATCGGGTCAAACAAGATGCAGCGGGTCTGTGTCTCGTGCGGTAGAAAGTTTTAGAGTTCTCAGACTATTTTCCGGAGGAAAAGGGGGACGGTTCTTTCCGGCTCATGCAAGCAGTTGTTTGAGCCATACAGATCCGTCCCCTTTGATTTTCCGGGCAAACCAGCGGATTCCGCCATCCTCCATTGCAAAAAAAGGATTGCGCCGCGACGCGTTTCGCGCTATACTGTTCTCACTGTCAAACCAGAAAGGACTGATCCGATGAAAGCACCCTTTTCCCCGTATCTGCTGGGCATCAAGGACGGCTTGAAGCGCCTGATCGCGCT
>CAJODT010000169.1 GCA_905233365.1 uncultured Succiniclasticum sp. | reverse complement strand
CGTCCCGGTTTACATGGATCAGATTGCCTTTGGAAGCTTTACCGTACAGGATTTTCCCTCTGATGCGATATTCCTTTTTACCGGGGTTGCTGCGTGCATTTTCAAAATCCCGGGCTACGCTGCCTACGGACAGGACCGCTTCGCAGCTGCCATACTGTTCTTCCAGCTGTTTCCGTTTAACATTAACATCTTCCAAGGCTTTGCGGAATTCCGGCAACGTAATGTTATTCAGTGTGTCAAGGTGAGCACTCTCGTATACATCGTGTCCGGCGTATGTCTTCGAGTACTGGATCGGATACAGAAGACGTACTTTCTCCGCGCATTCGGCGCAGATTTTCTGGTTATCCTTCAACAAAACAAATTTAGGAATTTCATCCTTAACCGACCGTTTGATATCGCCCCACAAAGAACCGGTAGATTTTTCGGATACGTTGGCCCCGCAGACGGGACAGGCGTCCTGTTCCTTCCGCTTTTCATTTGCTGCTTTCTGTTTATCAGCTTTGGCAATCAGGACGGAAAGTTCTTTCAACGTAATATTTTCAAGCTCTATATCGATTTCGCCATTTTCTTCCAGCTTATTGAACTTACTGAAGCAGTCGTCGCAGATATATCCGTCTTTCACTTCCATCGTCATAAACTTTGGCATCTTGCCGCCGCAGATGGGACAGGCTTCCGGTTTTTTGGCTTTTGCTTCTTTATCGGCAGCCAGTTCACCTTTTTTGGCAAGTACCGCTGCCTTGATGGGAGCAATGTAGAATTCTTTGTCTTCGTCCATGATGCCGGCTTCAAAGTCATCGCAGACCAATCCCCAGCAGTCCATGCAGATGATGCCGTCGTGAACATCCATGCCTTTGCCGGAAAAATCCTTGCCACAAACAGGACAGATCCGTTTCACTTCCGGTTTCTTTTCCTCTTTCTTCTTGCCGAATAAACTGTCGAAGAATCCCATGAGAAGCACCTCCTTAAAACTGTGAAAGTGTTTTTGTTATACTGATTTCGCTGCTGTGCTTTCGCGGCTGTACAGCAAAAGCGTATCGCAGCTGCCATTAATTAAACTGCATATCAGAGTTCCAGTTTGAGCACGCGATGGTTCTTCATGTCGGGAATGAACAGCGCTTTTTCCGCCAGTGCAAGATCCGAAGGATCCAGTCCTTCTTCTTCGTAAATCACACGCATTTCCCTGGTGCCGATGTCAATCACAAAGATTGCGCCTGTTTTTACCCGGTGGTCTGTTACATACAGCGCGTAATTGTCTTCCGAAAGCGCTATGCCTTCGTAGTATACTGAAATGTTTTTATCGGCAACGGGATCGCCGGAATACACTTTTCTGCTGAAAAACTTTTCCGCTTTCGGATGCTTCAGATCACGGACGCAGAAAATAATATTTTCTACTTTGGTTTCATCCACATCCGGGCCGTTTTCGGAAGGCGCAGTGATATACATGACGCCGTCGCCCACTGCCATGCATTTTACGCCCTGCAGTTCAAGCCATTTTTTCGGCTGTACCCGGCTTATATTTTCAGGATGGGTGATGTCAAGAGTAAAAATCTGTCCCACGTTGTCCGAAGAAACATAAAGTGTGTTCCCATCAATAGCAGCTGCTTTCAGCCAATAAGGTTTAGGAAACGTGATAGTCTGGGGCACTTTTTCCGGCTGCTGCAAATTGTAAACGCGAAGATGATCGCCGTCGCAGACAAACAGGTAATCGTCCTTAACCGCCATGCCTGACGGGTAATGCAGCACACCGGGCGGAATCAGTGTTTTGGTCTCTCCGTTTTTCCGGTACAGAATATAGCCTTTAATTTCGTCGATGCCGGGCATTTTATGTCTGGATCCGTAATTGGTGATCAGCACTCCGCCGTTATAGGGCCGCACACATTCCGAAAACCGTATTCCTTCCCGGATTTCGGATGTATCGGGAGTAACCGCTGCATGAGACGGAAACGGAAGGATAAAACAACAGACGATAAAGAGAAAAAATGTAAAAAAGGAAGTTAAAAACTTTTTCATAATTGCAGCGCCTCACTGTTCAATTAAAAATCCGTTTTTATTTTGAAAAAGATTTTTTCTGCAGGTGCAAATGCTTGCGCAACGGTTCTTAACAATTTCGATCAGCCTACTCCGCCCTGATTGTTAAAAATCAACATGGCTTCGCCGTTAGGTTTGATTCTGTAAATCTGATTAAAGTCCCGGCTGACTAAAAAAGTCCGTAACAGTGTATTGCCGTCATAGGCTTTTAATTCAAAATATTCTTTCGGCGCAATAGGAGGCCGGATAGCCTGGATACCCGGATAGCTGATCTTTCTCACGTCATCTATATAACCGTCTTCATAGCGATAGTCGCGGCCCGGTTCCAGTCCCGACA
>CAJODT010000168.1 GCA_905233365.1 uncultured Succiniclasticum sp. | reverse complement strand
GGTGTCCGAAGCGATTGCATATTTAAAAGAGAACACGCCTCGGGGCGAATTTGTTCTGGTGATTGCCCAGGGGGAAGAAGCAACTGGTGAAATGACTTCTGCCGAACCGGGAAACGCTACAGACCCGCTGGACATGGTGAAAGAAAAGATCGCACAGGGCGTTCCCAAGAAGGAAGCCCTGAGCGAAATCGCAAAACAGTTTAAAATTCCCAGACGGGATTTATATAACCGCTTGATTCAGGAGCAGGAAAAATAGTAAAATATAAAATATGGATTAATTTTTATGTCCGCGATTTTTTCTGTGAGTAATCCGGTAAGCATAAACATAAAAGAGTTTTACAAAATTCAGGTAACAATTCTGCCATGCAGATACCTATAGTAAAAGGAAGAAGGGAAAACCAATGGAAAAGAAACCGTTTTTTATCACCACACCGATTTATTATCCCAGCGAGAAGCTGCACATCGGCCACGCCTACTGCACCACCGTTGCAGATGCCATTGCCCGTTACCACCGGGCCAAGGGGGAAGATGTATTTTTTCTCACCGGCAGTGACGAGCACGGCCAGAAGATCCAGCGCAAGGCGGAAGATCTGGGTATCACCCCGATTGAATATGTAGATAAAATCGTGGCTACCTTCCAGAGCCTGTGGAAACGGCTGGAGATTTCCAACAACGATTTTATCCGCACCACCCAGGAGCGCCACGAAAAAGTGGTGCAGGCTGTGATGCAGCAGATTTACGATAAAGGGGATATTTATAAGAAAAATTACGAAGGCTGGTACTGCGTGCCCTGCGAATCTTTCTGGACCGAGCACCAGCTGGTGGACGGCAACTGCCCCGACTGCGGCCGCCCCGTGGAAAAGATGCAGGAAGAAAGTTATTTCTTCAAGATGAGCAAGTACGCGGACCGTATGCTGCAATACATTGACGAGCATCCGGATTTCATCCAGCCGGTAGCCCGCCGCAACGAGATGATCAACTTCATCAAGCAGGGGCTGGAAGACCTGTGCGTGACCCGCACTTCCTTTGACTGGGGCATCAAAGCGCCCTTTGATCCCAAGCATGTTGTATATGTATGGTTCGATGCGCGGCTGAACTACATGACCGCCATCGGGTATAAAGCGGACGAAGAAATGTTCAACAAATACTGGCCGGCGGATATCCATCTGGTGGGCAAGGAAATCGTGCGTTTCCATTCCATCATCTGGCCCATTATGCTGATGGCCATGGGCGAAGCGATTCCGAAAAAAGTGTACGGCCACGGCTGGCTGGTGGTGGACGGCACCAAGATGAGCAAATCCATCGGCAACGTGGTGGATCCAAACGGACTGATTGATGAATTCGGAGCGGACGCCATCCGGTATTTCCTGCTGCGGGAGATCAATCTGGGCAGCGACGGCAACTTCAGCCGCGACGCGCTCATCAACCGTATCAACGCAGACCTGGCCAACGATTTGGGCAACTTGCTGTACCGCACCGTCAGCATGGTGGAAAAATACCATGAAGGCGAACTGAAAAACTGCCCGGCAGTTGCGCAGGATGTGGATACGGATCTGGTCAAGCTGACGGAAGCTACGCTGGCTTCGTATCAGGAACATATGGATAAGCTGGAAATCAATGATGCCATCAAAGCGGTATGGAGTCTGGTGGCCAGCGCCAATAAATATATTGATGACACGGCGCCCTGGAAGCTGGCCAAGGAACCGGCCGATGCGGACCGCCTGCACCTGGTGCTGTACAATCTGGCGGAAGTGCTGCGTTTTGTCGCAGTGATGATTGAGCCTTTCATTCCGGGGACTACGCCGGAAATTTTAAAACAGCTGGGACTGGAATGCAAAGAACAGAACCTGCTGGAAGATTTGAAATGGGGCGGCATTGCCGACGGCACCAAAGTGGTGAAGGGCGAGCCGCTGTATCCGCGTATCGATGTGCTGCCGGACGGGCGCACCCTCATCGGCGCTACCAAAAAATACGCAGGCAAGGTGTACAACCCGGAAACCGGAAAGCATGAAGAATATCATCCGGAACCGGCCAAAGCTGCAGCCAATAAAAAAGAGAAAAAGAATGAAAATAAAAAGACCGATGCGTTAGCAGAAGCTCAGGCCAAAGCGGAAGAAGCCAAAGCGAAAGCCCTGGCGGCCAAAGAAGCGGCAGCGAAAAAAGCAACCTCCGCTGCGGATGCGGCCAGCGACGCGGTAGCAGCTGCGGGAGATGCGGCCAAAGCAGTAGGCGGCGCCGTACTGGCAGCCGTGGCTTCGGCTCGTGCCCGGGTCAGCGCGGCGGCGGACGATGCAGTGCGCACGGCTACCGAAGTAAAGAATGCGGCCCTGGAAGCGGCCAAGGGTGCGGATGTAAAGAAGACGGCTCCGGCAGCAGATGGCGAAATCACCAT
>CAJODT010000167.1 GCA_905233365.1 uncultured Succiniclasticum sp. | reverse complement strand
AGCTTAGATTTCGGTAATATATGCAGTGAATCAAGCCATGCCCAAAAAGCCTCTAAAACCGGTTTTTCCAGTTCAAGACGCATCGTATGCCGTTCTTCTGCAGTTTTGCCTGCCAGTTCGGCTTCTTTATCAAATAGTTTATTGCAGTATTGTAATCCTGTCTCCGCTGTGGTGGAAGTATCGCCCGGACTCTTTACCTGAAGTGCTTCCACGAACTTCCGTCGCAGGTGTGCCCAGCAGCCACAATGGATTGCGTTTGTTACCTTATGGTAAGCTGCGTACCCATCTGTCTGCAGGTATCCTGTAAAATCTCCCAGGAAGTTTCGGGCACAATCGCCGGAGCGGGATGGCTGGTAGTCGTACACCACCGCCGGTTTTTCATCCTCTTTTGCCGTGGTGTACACCCACATGTAGGATTTGTTCTCCGGCTTTCTCCCTGGTTCCTTTAATACCTGGACGACGGTTTCATCTGCATGCAGGATGTCCCGTTGTACCAGGTCCTCCCGGATCCGTTCCACCAGCGGTGCAAAGTATTCTTCCGTGCAGCGGATCAGCCAGTTCGCCATGGTCGCGCGGCTCAGGTCGATGCCCATGTTGTGCCAGATGGTTTCCTGCCGGTACAGAGGTAAGGCATCTCTGTATTTACTGGTAATTATATCGGCGACGGTAGAAGGGGATGCCAGCGAGTGGTTCAGCACCGGGGCCGGTGCTTTCCGGGCTACGATGTACGGATTCTCTGTATGCTTGCAACGCGGGCATTCATATGTCAGCTGCACATAGCGGATTATTTTCAGGCTGGCGGGAATATACTGTAAGGTTTCCCGGACTACCTTTTTTCCTATGGCTTTCAGCTTGGTGCCACATTGTACGCAGTTGGCTTCTTTTTCCGGGATATCCAGGAGGACTTCTTCTTCCGGTAACCCGTGGGTTACTACTTCCCGTTTTGTTTTTGGCTGCCGAACCTTTACCTTGTTACGAGATAGTTGAATTGGATCCTTTTCTTTCTTTTTTGGATCATCTTCCAGCTCTATCTCATTGAACAGGTTCAACTGTCCGTCTTCTTCCAGCAGGTTGCGGGTGCGTTCACTTTTGGAGCCAAATCGGTTTTTGCGCAATAAAAGAACTGCCTCTGTCAGATTCTTCACCTGTTTTTGCAGGTCTTCGATCATCTGTCGCAAGGCAGCGTTCTCGTTTCTCAGTTGCGCTATTAAACGGTCTTTTTCATCCATTGTTTCCGGCACTCCGCACACATATTTTTTACTATAAAAATTATATCATAAAAACGTGTGGGAATCCAGTATTCATCGGGGTTTTAACGCAAGTATAATGTATTCTTTTTCACTGTTTTTTTAACAGAAAGAACTTGGCGAAACTTGTTTAATCGCCTTAGGCTGTTCAACGGAAAGTCCTTCCAGTAACCAGTTAAACTGCTGCCGGGTCAGCCGCTTTACTTCACTTTGTTGGCGAGGCCAGCTAAAACTGCCGCCTTCCAGTCGCTTATATAGCAGGACGAATCCGTCCCCCTCCCAGAGCAGGGCTTTTATCCGGTCACGCTTTCTGCCGCAGAATAGGAATAGGTCATGGGCGAACGGATCCAGTTGGAACTGTTGTTGCACAATAGCTGCAAGTCCATCAATGGATTTGCGCATATCCGTATATCCGCAGGCAATGTAGATATTCCGTGCCTGGGTAATATCGCCTAACATAATTCTTTCAAGGCAAGCAGGGTTGCCTGTATGGTCTTGGGATCAGTTCCATCTGCAATGGTTATGTCTGCGCCGCGCAGCTGAATACGGATTCCAGTGGCAGATGTTGCTGCCGGTTGTGGCAGAGTTACTGGCTCCGGTGCAGCATTCGAAACTTTTTCCGTACCAATTTGTACAAAGGGAACCGGCGCAACGGCCTGTGAATCCGGTAATGTTTGGCAGGCTTCCTGTCGAATGCGACGGAGCCAAACAAAATAGGTACTTCTTTTGAGGCCATGCTGTTCACACCATTTGTCAATGGTTAGACCACTGGCCTGTCGATCCAGGATAAATTGTTTCCATTGCTCTTTACGGAAAAACATCTTGGTTGTGGTTACGTTGTCCATGAGAAAACACCTCGTAGGTTGCAGAGCCAGTTCAAAAAGTTCAAAAACTTTAAAAACTTCAGTCTAAAAAGTCTATGTCTATGGTAATTTTCTCATGGTTATATGAAATTGAAAAGGCAGTATGTTATTGAGCGCTTACAGTTTATTTTTTATATGAGGTGAATTAAGTAAAGAGTCATATTGGTGCAAATAAAACCGAGCATTATGAACAATCAAGGTCATAATACCCGGCCAAGATAATAAAACGCCATTTTGGTCAATTTAATCCTATTATTAACTCTGCAATTCTGTATTCTGTTTCTAAATAATCATTAATTAAGTTCAAGAAATCAATTAATGTAATATTAATATCCTCATCAGGGTTTGTATAAATATTTTTA
>CAJODT010000166.1 GCA_905233365.1 uncultured Succiniclasticum sp. | reverse complement strand
TTCAGCACATTTTCCTTGGGCAGTCCGTCGATGCCGGTGTTGTAATCCAGCAGTTTTTCCACTTTCCGTCCGCCAAAAGATTGAATGCCCGCCGTCTGGAAATCTTTCATGATTTCCTTCATCTTTACAAAGCCTGCAGCGCCCTCAAACTGATAGGAATACAGCGTGTTCAGGCAGTAACCATGAATTTTATAAAGCTCGTCCAGTTTATCCAGCAGGCTGATGCCTCTTGTCTTGTAGTAGCAGAACATCTCACAGATCAGGAAGGAAGCATCCACCGCATCCTTGTCCCGCACATAGGCGCCGCTCAGGTAACCGTAACTTTCTTCAAAACCGAAAATATAATTATCTTCCTTGCCCTCTTTTTCCAAGAGACCAATCTGTTCGCCGATATATTTGAAACCGGTGAGCACGTTCACCGTGCGTACCCCGTAATGGGAAGCGATCTGCTCCACCATGTCCGTGGTCACGATGGTCTTCACCACCACCGGCTCTTTGGGCATGGTTCCGTTTTCGGTCCGGCGGGCGCAGATATAATCTGTCAGCAGCATGCCAGTCTGGTTGCCGGTAAGCAACTGATAGTTTCCTTCCTTATCTTTGACCGCAATACCTACCCGGTCACTGTCCGGGTCCGTAGCCAGCAGCAGGTCCGCGTTATACTTCGCCGCGTATTCCATGCCCAGGGCCATAGCTTCATGAATTTCCGGATTTGGATAAGGGCAGGTCGGGAAGTTTCCGTCAGGCTGTTCCTGTTCTTTTACCACGGTAATGTTGGTATAGCCCGTCTCCTTTAAGGTGCGCAATACCGGTTTCAGGCCGGCGCCATTCAGGGGGGTATAGACAATGGCCACGTCCCTGTTGATTTCCGCATCGCCCACCACAGACTGCTTCTTCACTTCTTCCACAAAAGCAGTGTACACTTCTTCCGGAATCCAGGCGATGCTGCCGGCTTTCAAACCCTCTTCAAAAGCAATGCACTTGCTGCCCGCAAACAAATCCAGCTTCTCAATTTCTCCCAGCACTTCGTTGGCCGCTTCCGTAGTCATCTGGCAGCCGTCGGCACCGTACACTTTATAGCCATTATATTTTGACGGATTGTGAGACGCCGTCACCATGATGCCCGCCGCGCACTTCAAGTACCGGGTAGCATAGGAAACGCAGGGTACCGGCATCAGCTGCGGGAAGATATAGGCCTTGATTCCGTTGGCCGCGAATACTTCCGCTGCAATTTTGGAAAACACATCACTCTTGATACGGCTGTCGTAGCTGATGGCGATGCGGCGCGCCTCCGGCGGGAAATGGTTAATCACATAATTGCTCAGACCCTGGGACGCCCGGGCCACGATGTACACGTTCATCCGGTTGGTTCCGGCACCAATCACACCCCGTAGACCAGCCGTGCCAAACTCCAAATCTTTGTAAAACGCGTCTTCAATTTTTGCCTCGTCCCCAGCCATGGCCTCCAGCTCCGGTCTCAGATCCGGATCCGCCACTGCTTTTTCCAACCAGATTGCGAATTTTTCTTTTAATGCACTGTCCATGTCGCACCTCACCCAAAAAAGACTAAAATAACGTAAAAAGCGAACAACTAACTCTTTACATAATTATAACAAATAACACCCCGAAATAAAAGGAGCTGTGACAAAAGCCACAGCCCCCTCTGTTTATTTAATTAACTATAAAACGAACAGCTTACAACTTCTCAATACCCAGCCAGCAGTTCTTCCGTATGCTTGCGTACGTCTTCCGGATCCATGATCTTCCGGGCAACGCCAGTCTCGATAGCCGCTTTGGCAACCGCTGCCGCAACAGCCGGGGCAACCCGTTTGTCAAAGGCATCGGCTACTACGTAATCTTCGCGCAGGTCCTTGTCGTCGATCAGGTTGGCGATGGCATAAGCAGCCGCAACTTTCATCGGCTCGTTGATTACGCGGGCACGTACATCGATAGCGCCGCGGAATACGCCCGGGAATACGTTAACGTTGTTAACCTGGTTAGGAGCATCGCTGCGGCCTGTACCGGCAACCCGTGCGCCTGCAGCTTTGGCAAAGTCGTACATAGCTTCCGGAACCGGATTGGCCAGCGCGAACACGATGGAATCCGGTGCCATGGATTTAATGATCTCTTCTGTAAATACGCCAGGGGAGGAAGCGCCGATCAGAACGTCCGCACCTTTGGCAACATCTGCCAGCTTGCCGCTGATCTTATTCTTATTGGTGGTCTTGCACAGCATCTGCTGGATACGGTCCAGAGGTTTGCCCCATTTGCAGCCTTCGTACAGGGTATCGTTGCGGCCTGCCATGATGAGGTTTTCCGCACCCATTTCTACCAGCAGACGGCCAATAGCAGTGCCAGCGGCGCCGCAGCCATTCATGACGATCTTGACCGTCTTGATATCTTTCTTTACAAAACGCAGAGCGCCCAGTACCGCGCTGACTGCCGCAATAGCTGTACCATGCTGGTCATCGTGGAATACGGGGATGTCCATGATTTCTTT
>CAJODT010000165.1 GCA_905233365.1 uncultured Succiniclasticum sp. | reverse complement strand
TTCTGGTCTGAACAGAATTGTATTTTAGGTCAGCCCTACGATATGGAAAAAGGCGCGGGTACCATGAACCCGTTAACCTTTTTACGGGTGCTGGGGCCGTAACCCTGGCGTGTGGCGTATGTGGAACCCTCCCGCCGCCCGGCGGACGGACGCTACGGCGACAACCCCAATCGCCTGTTCCAGCATCATCAGTATCAGGTCATTATCAAACCGTCTCCGGCCAACATTCAGGACCTGTATCTGCAGAGTCTGGCCGCGTTAGGATTTAAAGCGGAAGAACACGACATCCGTTTCGTAGAAGACAACTGGGAATCTCCCACGTTAGGCGCCTGGGGTCCTGGGCTGGGAAGTCTGGCTGGACGGTATGGAAATCACCCAGTTTACCTATTTCCAGCAGGTCGGCAGTCTGGATATCAAACCGGTTGCCGTGGAAATTACGTACGGCCTGGAACGGATTGCCATGTACATCCAGGGCGTGGAAAATGTGTATGACGTGAAGTGGGTCGGTGACGTGACCTACGGCGACGTGTTCCACGACAACGAAGTGGAACAGAGCTGGTATTCCTTCCAGCTGGCGGATACCGACATGCTCTTCGACATGTTCGAAAAATTTGAAAAAGAAGCGGAACGTATTGTGGAGACAGGCAACATCCGTCCGGCGTATGACTACGTTTTGAAATGTTCCCACACATTTAACCTGCTGGACAGCCGGGGCGCCATCAGCGTCAGCGAACGGGCCGCGTACATCGGCCGTGTACGCCGGCTGGCCCGTCTGTGTGCCAAAGCGTATGTGGAACAAAGGGAAAAGATGGGCTTCCCGCTGCTGAAGGGAGGAAACAAATAATGAAGAAGTTATTGTTTGAAATCGGAACGGAAGAACTGCCGGCCAATTATATGCCGAACATTTTAAAAGATTTAAAAACCCTGGCGCTGAAAAAGTTACAGGACGCCCGGGTGCCCTTTGCCGATGTAACCGTACTGGGAACGCCCCGCCGTCTGGCTGTGCTGGTCAGCGGAGTGGAAGAGACCCAGGCGGACAGCACGGAAGAATTTAAGGGCCCGGCCGTGAACATTGCGTTTAAAGACGGTGAGCCGACCAAAGCGGCCCAGGGGTTTGCCCGGGGCAAAGGCGTAGATGTGAAGGAACTGGTTGTAAAGGATAATTATATTTATGCTGTGAAGCACATACAGGGCCGGGCGACGGCGGAACTGCTACCGCATGTGTTGCAGGAGATCCTGACCAATATTCCGTTCCCCAACCATATGCGTTGGGCAGATTTCGATTTCCGTTTCCTGCGTCCCATTCACTGGCTGGTAGCGCTGTTTGGTATGGAAATCGTTCCTGTTTCCATTACGGATATCCAGTCTGACCGTTACACCATGGGTCACCGTTTCCTGAGCAACAAGAAAATTGAAATTCCGGTGGCGGATGACTATGAAAAAATTTTGGAAGAGAATTTTGTCATCGCAGATCAGGATAAACGCCGGGAGATGATTCGGCAGCAGATTACCGGACTGGCACTGGAAGAAGGCGGCGAGATTGAGATTGCGGCAGACCTGCTGGAAGAAGTGAATTATCTGGTAGAGTATCCAACACCGTTGTGCGGAAGATTTGAAGAAAAGTATCTGGCGCTGCCGGAGGCGGCCATCATCACGCCCATGCGCGATCATCAGCGTTACTTCCCGGTGCGTGGTAAGGATGGCAAGCTGCTGAATAAATTTATTGCGGTTCGCAACGGCGGCAAGGCGTTTTTGGATAACGTGATCCATGGGAACGAACGGGTACTGCGGGCCCGTCTCAGCGATGCGGAATTCTTCTTTAACGAAGACCGGAAGCAGAAACTGGAAGCCTATGAAGAAAAGATTAAGACGGTTGTGTTCCAGGAAGGCCTGGGCAATATGTACGACAAGAGCCAGCGACTGGAGCAGCTGGTGGAGATGATCCATTTCGGACAGCAGAGCCGTGTGCCGCTGGCTGATCTGAAACGCGCGGCCAAGCTCAGCAAGTGCGATCTGGTTACCGGCATGGTGACGGAATTTACCGAACTGCAGGGTGTCATGGGCAGGGAGTATGCCCGTCTGGACGGAGAAAAAGCGGATGTCTGCGAAGGAATCTTTGAACAGTACCTGCCCCGGTTTGCGGGCGATATCCTGCCGAAGACGGAAATCGGGCGAATCCTGAGTATTGCGGATAAGGTGGACAACATTGTGGCTACCTTCAGCCGCGGCAAGGCGCCGACCGGTTCCCAGGATCCGTTCGCGCTGCGCCGTCAGGCTCTGGGCATTATCAATATCCTGCTGGACAGCCAAAAGCATATGGACATGGTCAAGGTGGTGGGAGCGTCCATTCTGTTGCTGAAGGTTCCGATGGAAAAAGTGAAAGAGCTGGGAACACAGATCATTGAATTTATCCAGCTGCGGTTCCGCAATCTGCTGCTGGAACAGAAGATCCGGTATGACGTGATCGATGCCGTGCTGGCGGACGAACGCAATAACGATCTGTACGATCTGTATCTGCGCGCGCAGGCGTTGAATGAATATGTAAACAGTGATAAGGCGGCGGATATGATCCAGGCCGCAACCCGTGTGAACAATCTCAGCAGCAAGGCGGAAACTGTTTTGCCTGTGAATGAAAGCTTGTTTAAGGTAGAAGCGGAGAAGGCGCTGTATGCTGTGGTCAGGAAGCTGGATACCGATATGATCCCGCTGACGGTCCGCTGTGATTATGCAGGGGCCCTGAACATTTTGAGCGAGCTGAACGCGCCGGTGAACAAATTCTTTGACGACGTGATGGTTATGGATAAGGATGAGGCAGTGAAGAATAACCGCTTGTCCCTGCTGTGCCAGATTAAAGATATTGTA
>CAJODT010000164.1:1889-5490 GCA_905233365.1 uncultured Succiniclasticum sp. | reverse complement strand
ACCGAGAGTTTAAGCGGATTTCTGAGACTTCGTCTGATAAATCCGGAAACAAAGCAGAAAAAATGGCCTGTCTCTGCAGTTATTCTTGTTTTTTTCCTCATTTTTGCTGCAATTACTGCTTTTCCGGCAATGGCAGAGGTGAATAAAACCGCGTTGGCATCTATTGTTGAAGGTGTTGTACTTCCGGATATTACAATGCTGTTTTCTTTGGGCCCTGATGATGTACCGGTCCTACTGTTTGAAACGGTTTGCATTGCCTTTTTGGGTACGCTGGGAGGAACGATATTTGCCCTGGTGCTTTCCGCTTTTTCCTGTTTCCGCTTTTTCGGCTATGCGGCGGTGATGGCGCGCTTAGTATTGCTTGTGTTCCGTTCGGTGCCGGTCCTTGTTTACGGATTGCTGTGGATCCGGGTCACCGGGCCGGGACCTTTTGCCGGTGTACTGACTATGACTCTGTGCAGCATAGGACTTTTGGCTAAACGCTTTCTGATTGCTGTTGACAGTATTGACCTGAAACCCTTTTATGCGCTGCGGGCCTCCGGTGTTGACTTCCTGCCGGCTGTCCGCTGGGCTGTTGTCCCCCAGATACTGCCCCATTATTTATCGGCTGTTTTATACCGCATGGATATTAATCTGCGGGAAGCTTCCGTGTTGGGGCTGGTTGGCGCAGGCGGGATCGGTACACCTTTAGTACTGGCCATGAATCATTATGAGTGGAAGCAGGCCGGAGCGTTGCTTTGGGGATTGGTCCTGCTGGTGGCATTGACAGGTGCAGCTTCGGAAAAGTACCGTAAAGCCTGCCGGATGCGAAAATTGGGATAGATATAAAGCATAATAATAAACATCGCTGTGCAGAATAAAAGAAATAGCTAATCCGTTTTGGTCATGCATAACAATTACAAATTGCAAAATGAAAAACTGTACAAAGCAAATAGATTTCCATTGCCTTGTACAGTTTTGTTTTGTGTTTTACGCAAGAGTATTGCTTAAAAACTATCTTGCGTTTTCTGTTTCATGCTGGTACGTTTTAAAGTACGGTCTTTACATTCCATAATTGTAAAACTTATTCTTCACCGGGTACCCGGACGATGGCGCCTTCTGCGGCAGAGGATACCAGCGCGGCATAGCGGGCCAGATAGCCGCTTTTTACTTTAGGCGGCGGGCATTTCCATTTTGCCCGGCGTTTTGCGAGTTCTTTGTCAGAGACCTTGACGTTTAAGGAACGTTTCGGAATATTGATTTCGATGATATCGCCTTCTTCAATCAAAGCGATGTTGCCGCCCTCCCGGGCTTCCGGAGAGATATGGCCGATGCAGGCGCCCCTTGTCGCGCCGGAGAAACGTCCGTCGGTCAGCAGGGCAACGTCCTTGTCAAGTCCCATACCGGCCAGTACTGAGGTGGGATTCAGCATTTCCCGCATGCCCGGGCCGCCCTTGGGTCCTTCGTAGCGGATTACGACTACGTCACCCTTATTGATCTTTTTAGCGCAAATTGCCTTGATGGCTTCATCTTCCGAGTTGAACACCCTGGCGGGGCCGGAATGCACCAGCATTTCTTCTGCTACAGCGCTTTCCTTCACAACAGAGCACATGGGCGCAATGTTTCCGGTCAGCACGGCGATACCGCCGGTCTTGCGGTACGGGTCTTCCACGGTGCGAATTACATCCGGGCGAGTAATAACTGCATTTTTGATCAAGGCGCCGATGGTCTTGCCGGTAACAGTCCTGCAGCTTTTGTTAATGAGACCCAATTTGCTCAGTTCGTTCATTACCGCGGGGATGCCGCCGGCTTCGTTCAGGTCGATCATGTGGTGGAAGCCGCCGGGGCTCAGTTTGGTCAGGTAGGGAGTCTTTTTGGAAATCTTGTCAAACAGGGAGAGAGGCAGCTTGAGACCGGCTTCATGAGCGATGGCCGGTAAGTGCAGCGCCGTGTTGGAACTGCCTCCAATAGCCATGTCTACGGTGATGGCATTCTGAAATGCATTCATAGTCATGATATCCCTGGGCAGGAGCTGTTCTTTTACCAGGCGGACAACGGTTTCGCCTGCCTTTTTGGCCAGGCGGGCACGGTCACCCTGGAATGCTGCCGGGATGGTTCCGTTTCCGGGCAGACCCATGCCTAACACTTCGGTGAGGCAGTTCATGGTGTTAGCGGTGAACAGACCTGCGCAGCTGCCGCAGCCGGGGCAGGAACAGCGCTCGATGCGGGACAGTTCTGCTTTATTAATCTTGCCGGCTTCAAAGCGGCCGGCTGCTTCAAACGTAGTGGAAATGGAAATGTCTTTGCCTTCATAACGGCCGGGGAGCATGGGCCCGCCGCTGCAGAATACAGCGGGGATATTCAGGCGCAGCGCAGCCATCAGCATGCCGGGCACAATTTTATCACAGTTGGGGATCAGGACCATGCCGTCAAAAGCGTGGCCGTTGATCTGTGCTTCAATGCTGTCAGCAATCAGTTCACGGCTTGCCAGCGGGTATTTCATGCCTTCATGACCCATAGCGATACCGTCGCAAAGACCGATGGCAGGAACTTCAATGGGCACACCGCCGGCGGCGAGGATACCGTATTTTACCATTTTGGCCTGGTCATCCAGATGGGCGTGGCCGGCAATGATATCAGTCTGGGAATTTACCACGGCAATCAGCGGCTTTTTGAGATCTTCGTCACTGAATCCGAGAGCGTAAAACAAAGAACGGTGGGCAGCGCGGGTGGAACCCTTTTTGACTAAATCGCTTCGCATTTCAAAACCTCTTTTCTTTATTTAATGTAAACAAATCAATAAGACTTCTATTTTGCCTTCATTATTAAACGAAGTTATCACTATAATTTTATGCTTATGAAGGATGATTGTCAATGTGCAGGCGCGCGATAACTTAAATTTAACGTGGCATGTAAGAAATTAATATGTAATAAGCATTACAGTTTCCTGATACATGAATGAAATTGTTTCACGTGAAACTTTTGGAGATGCTGATTAAATGAGTTTGTGCACTAACTGAAGGACATTTATGCAGTCAGTTATAAAAAGTCCTCGGTCATAGTGAAGACGAATTAATCAGTGCTTTCTTTAATTAACAACTGTCATAAAATATCGCGGCAGAAAAGAGAAGAATGCTTGTTAGAGTGAAAGGAATATATTATAATAAATGGAGTCAGGTTCCTTTCTTTAAGGAATACGAATCAGGAAATAATTTCCAAGACAAAATGGCAATAATTCGGGAGGACGAGAACTGATGATTACGATAGAAGACGTACGGGTCTGGCTGGAAAGTAAAAATGTTCCCTATGAGGTTATGGTAGATACCGCCACGGGTAATGATGTATTTATTATCAAACATCCTTCTGAAGCGGCGGGCATTGATTACCTGGGCGTCATTGCCGTACCTCCCGGGCATTTTATGATGATAAAGGTTGTGGGGGCTGATTTAAGCAAGTATCATCCCCGTAAGTGCGTAGCGGTACTGCAGCAGTTCAACGGTCTGATGAACCGGCGTCATACGCCGGACAGCTTTAATTATAATGTAGAAGGGAAGAACCTGATCATTGTCTTCTGGCCGGAAAATACCACCACGGACAGTATCCAGCACTATCTGGATTTTGG
>CAJODT010000164.1:0-1786 GCA_905233365.1 uncultured Succiniclasticum sp. | reverse complement strand
TTGTTCTATAATATTCCAGTAACACGTCAAGTGGTCGACTAGCTCAGCTGGCAGAGCAACTGACTCTTAATCAGTGGGTCCGGGGTTCGAGCCCCCGGTCGATCACCATGTGGGCGCTTAGCTCAGCTGGGAGAGCGTCTGCCTTACAAGCAGAATGTCAGCGGTTCGATCCCGTTAGCGCCCACCATTTTTTTATTTCCTTATTTGTGGCCCGGTGGTTCAGTTGGTTAGAATGCCGCCCTGTCACGGCGGAGGTCACGAGTTCGAGTCTCGTCCGTCTCGTCCGGGTCGCCATGTATGCCTCGGTAGCTCAGTTGGTAGAGCAAGGGACTGAAAATCCCTGTGTCCACAGTTCGATTCTGTGCTGAGGCACCATTTGTAATTCAGTTACCCACGGATACAATACCGTGGGTAATTTTGTATTAGTAAAGAAGGTGTCGTTTATGTTTCCTGGCGGAGAAAGTACAACTACTTCCCTGATTTTTATCTGGGGCCTTATATTTCTGTGCAGCGTTCGCGGCTGCTACCGTAATTTTCAGACGGGAGACAAGGCCTGGGGTACTGCATTGATTCCCGCCTCTGCCTATTTTTTGGCGGACCTGCTGAACCTGTTGCCTCCCGGGGCTCCGCACATTTTTATGTAACCGCGTAGCTGCGTTAAGGGACAGTGACGCAGTCAGCCACAAAAAGCGCCGGTTAGCACGCAGACGAATTAATCAATGTTTTCCTTAAGTCTTGCGCCTTGCGGCTTTAAATGAAAGTTTTGCTGGAGTCCCATTTTTGGAAAAGAGAAAAGAAACGCTTGACAAAAGAAAAATAATACAGTAAAATGTAGTCGGTTAGCAAATGCTAACCGATTTTTAAGTCGGTTGATTAGCAAGAGCTAACCTTCTCTGATGATTCCTCTTCATTTTTTGTTTTGTGGAGTCTGCTTGAAAAGCATCATGCGGATTTGCATTATCTGAAAAGAATAATGTAAATCCGCATGAAAAGATTCCGTTGTTTTCCTTTTACGCGACTGGCACCAGCTGGCCGCTTTTTTATTTGAAAAAAGTTAAACAAATGAATCACGAAAAAATGCCGGAGGTTATTGATATGCTCTCTCTATCCTCCGACATGTTATTTTTTGTGAGCTTAAGTTTTCTAATATAAATCCAACGGCACTAGCGTGCGTACGCCTTCGGATGTAAACACATCTTCCGCTTTTACCCGGAAGACTTCTTTTAGCAGGTCCACCGTAATCACGTCGGCGGGGTTGCCGCTGGTGACCAGCGTGCCTTTTTTCATCACTACCACGTGGTGGGCGAACTGTACCGCCTGGTTCAGGTCATGCAGTACCAATGCTACCGTAAGTTTCAGCTCCCGGTTTAACCTGTCCAGCAGCTTCATCACTTCCAGCTGATGGCAGATATCCAGATAGGTAGTAGTCTCGTCAAGAAGAAGAACCTGGGGCTTCTGGGCCAGAGCCATGGCGATCCAGGCCCGCTGCCGTTCGCCGCCGGACAGTGTCTGCAGGATCCGGTGTTGGTAGGGTATCAGGCTGGTTTCCTCCAATGCCCACTCGATGCATTCCTGGTCTTCCTTTGTAGCTTTGCCGAAAAGACTGCGATAGGGGAAACGTCCCATAGCAACCAGGTCGCGCACGGTCATATCTGCCGGCGCCTGGGGGGATTGGGTGAGAATGGCCAGCTTTTGGGCAAATTCTTTATAGCCATAGTCCCATACGTTACGGTTCAGAAGAGTAATCTGGCCGGCCGAAATGGGATTGATCCGGCAAATAGCTTTT
>CAJODT010000163.1 GCA_905233365.1 uncultured Succiniclasticum sp. | reverse complement strand
AATGCAAGAATTGTATGCAAGATATGCTGAATTCCGGAAAAATTTGAAAAGGCTTTCCGGGGTGATAAAACGGGAAGGGCGAAGCAGCATTTCGAGTGTGTAAAGTCCTGTCACGCTTCTTTCAAAAATCATCCCGTTATATCCCGATTCGTTCTTCTCAAATTGCCTGCGGCATAAAGGATCTCCGGAATGATAAGGGAAGAACAGGGACGAATGGAAAACGGTTCAAAAAGCACCGGAAAAATGCAAGAAATCATCCTTTTCTTGCATAAATGCAAGAAGAATGCAAGATAAAACCGCAATATAATTGCTCCGGATTACGACAAGGAAAAATGAATTTGGAGTGAAAGCGAAATGGATAATGAACTTTACAACCTGGATCAATACGGGGACATCCTGACAAAAGAGCAATTGCGTATTGCTTGTCATATTTCTAAACGAAAGGCAATGTATCTTTTGCAATCCGGTCTGATTCCCTGCATCAATACCGGAAAAAAGACGCATACATATATTATCAAAAAATCGGATGTGGAAATCTATCTCAGAGATAGGGTAATGAATCCGTGGAAATATCAGGCGCCATATCCAAAACGTGCATCCGAAAATGAACGAAGCAAAATAAAAAGGACCGAAAACCTTATTGACATTGTTCAGCGCCAAAATATGTGGAGCTATTATCAGAATAAGCTTTTCCCATACCCTGAGTTGATGAGTGTAACCCAGGTCAAACTGTTTACCGGATACGGTGAAAACACGGTCCGGGAATGGATCAACAAAGAGAAGCTGCGATATTTGGATTGTATTGTCGGATGGCGGATTCCGAAAACGTGGTTTCTTCAGTTCTTATGTTCCGAATACTGTAATAAAATTACACGAAAAACGCAGCGGCATTTATCCTATATAGCTGAGATGCTGGGCCTCTACGCATAAAAATGGAGGCGCAAAAATGTCAATGAAATGTATTGAAAACCTTTTCTGCGGCAGCATCGATCCCCAAGCACGTGCGGTAAACCCCGGAAGCCGCGCGGACAAGGTGAGAATTTACATTGCGGAACAGATTGACATATAGCAAATTAAATGATATGCTGCAACAGGAAAAACACCCGATTGCGTCTTTTGGAGGAAATACAAATGAAGGAGAATCATCCCATCGGCGAACACTGGCATGTGCCGGACGGAAACAGAAATATCGAGAAAAACTTTCAGCGCCTGAACAGGGCGCCCTACACCTATGAAACCGTGTTTGACGGAAATCCTGGCTGGCCGGGCGACCGTGAGGGCCGGGCCTTGCTGGCTTTTTTGTGCCATTACCATATCAGCGGGCGAAAGATCTCCTGCATGGAACAAATGCTGCACGATCTCCCGGCGCGGACCAATCCCTGTTTGTTTTTCGGCGACGTGTCTGCAGGCGGCAACGCGAATGAACAGCAGCTTTCCGGCCACAACTGGTATCTGCGGGCACTTTGCGACCAAGCAAATACTTTTCAGGATCCGCTGGCGCTCCGGGCGTTGAAAAGCACGTTTGAAAACCTCTATCTGCCGGCGCTGCCGCTGTATGACGATTATCCGTTGGAACGCAGCTCTGCCGAAGGCGGCGTAGAAGGAAACGTCTGCGGGGAAGCGCACGGATGGACGCTTTCCACCGACGTCGGCTGCGCGTTCATGTGCGTAGATGGCGTCGCGCGATACTTTGCCTTGACCAGAGATGATCGCGCCCGGGTATTTCTGGAAAAGGTAATCGATATTTTCCTGCATGCCGATATGGTCACGAGCGGATTTCAGACGCACACGTCGCTGACCTGTCTGCGCGGGATTCTGTCTTTCTATGAAACAACGAGGCAGAAGAAGTATCTGCAAGCAGTCCGCCGGGAATTTGACCGGTATCTACGGTACGGTATGACGCTGACCTATGAAAACTTCAATTGGTTCGGCAGAGAAGATACCTGGACGGAGTCATGCGCCGTTGTAGACAGTCTGCTGCTGGCGGTCAATCTTCACAGACTAACCGGTGAACTGCGGTATCGGACACTTGCCCGGCGCATCTGGGCAAACGGGTTACAGTTCTGTCAGCGAGATAACGGAGGCGCCGGAACGAACACATGCGTGACCCAAAAGCAGCCTGTGCTGCAAATCAGCGGCTATGAAGCGTCGTGGTGCTGTACCATGCGTTACGCCGAAGCGCTTTTGTACTGGCATAAAAACAGGGAGTTGTTCACCTATGAGCCGTTTGCGCCGGTCGTGTCGGGAGCTGACGGCAGGCGTTATTCCGACGACCGCCTGATCGTTCAGACCGGAGGAGAGATACGGCCGATTTTTTCGTGTAATACCGTTCCGAAGGAAACCCTCGAAACGCTGGAGCTCAATGTGCTGTTCTGACTGTCCGGTCGGATCGCAGATACACCGTTATTGCTGTCATGACACCTGTGGGAAAAATCCGTAAATCTGTGAATCCGGATTCTAAAATAAAATCACAGGGGACCTTGAAAAATAATGAACGATCACACCTATTGGCGTCTGCTTATCTCAAACTTCCTCACTTCACCCGGTATGCTTTCATGTCAGTCAAACGGTAATCTCCCTCTCCCGATTC
>CAJODT010000162.1 GCA_905233365.1 uncultured Succiniclasticum sp. | reverse complement strand
GCTTTATATTATACAGCAAGCGGTGCTTTTTACCAAACAGTAATCAGAATATCACACATATTTTGCTTTCTGATTTAGATATTTCATTTCTTTCCGTTAACAACTCCCGCCAAATATTCCAAAAAAGCATCGTGCAGTTCCGGACGCCGCAGAGCATATTCTACTGTTGCTTCCAAAAAGCCCTGTTTGTCACCCACGTCATAACGACGGCCTTCAAAATTATAAGCATAGACAGGCTGAATTTTCAGCAGGGAACGCAGTCCATCCGTCAGCTGGATCTCTCCGCCAGCACCGGGATCCGTGTGCTCCAGAAGTTCAAATATTTCCGGTGTGATGATGTAACGGCCCAGCACTGCCATATTGGAAGGCGCCTCTTCTACCGGCGGTTTTTCCACCATATCCGCCACCGCAAAGGTCCGCGGATCGCTGGTTCCTCTTGTCGCCACAATACCATAGGAAGACACTTTTTCATGAGGTACTTCCTGCACGCCTAATACGGAAGCCCCTGTCTTTTCATATACATCAATCAGTTGCCTCAACGCCGGCTTTTTTTCATTATAAACCACGTCATCGCCTAACAAGACCGCAAAGGGCTCATTGCCGATGAACTGTTTGGCACATAAAATCGCATGCCCCAGGCCTCTCGGTTCCTTCTGGCGAATATAATGGATACGGATATCTGAAATGCTCCGCACCATTTCCAGCCATTCTTCCTTCCCCTTTTCAGCCAGGTTCATTTCCAGCTCGATGCTGCGGTCAAAATGGTCTTCAATAGCCCGCTTGCTGCGCCCGGTAATAATGAGGATATCCTCAATCCCGCTGTCCAGTGCTTCTTCTACAATGTACTGGATCGTAGGTTTGTCTACGATGGGAAGCATTTCCTTTGGCGTTGCCTTGGTCGCCGGCAAAAAGCGGGTGCCTAACCCCGCCGCCGGTATAACCGCTCTTGTTATGGTTTTAAAATGTGCACTCATGCTGGTTCACCGCCAATTTCATTTAATAATTCCTGCACTTTTTCTTTTAACAACTGCCTGTCCCCTCTGGTTTCCACATTCAGCCTGATCACCGGTTCCGTATTGGACGCCCGAAGGTTAAACCGCCAATCCGGAAATTCTATGCTTAGTCCATCCAGCGCATCTGCCTTGCCATCTTTATATTTCTTTTTTAATTTTTCCAGCACTACCTTGCTATCCGTAACTTTTCGATTGATTTCCCCGCTGCAGGGAAACGCTTCTTCCATTCCCCCAATCAGTTCTGAAAGGGGTTTGCCGCAAGAGCACAACATTTCGGAAACAATCAGCGCTGTAATCATCCCGCTATCGCAGAACGTAAAATCACGAAAATAATGGTGGCTTGACATTTCCCCGCCGTAAACCACATCGTTTTCCCGCATGCACTGCTTCATAAAGGCATGCCCGCTCTTGCAGCGAACCGGTATGCCGCCGTGGCTTTTTACGATTGCTTCCGTATTCCAGGTCAGCCGCGGATCGTACATGATTTTGCAGCCCGGATATTTGTGCAGGAAATTTTCAGCCAGCAGACCAACCAGATAATAGCCTTCCACAAACTTCCCTTTTTCGTCACAGAAGAAGCAGCGGTCAAAATCACCGTCCCAGGCAATACCAAAGTCCGCATGATGTTTCAATACCGCATCCACAGTAAATTTACGGTTTTCTTCCAGCATGGGGTTGGGAACACCGTTGGGGAAGGTCCCGTCCGGCTCATAATTGATCTTGATAAAGCGGAACGGTACATATTTTTCTAATTCGTCCAGTACGGCACCGGCGCCTCCGTTGCCAGGATTCACCACGATTTTGACGGGTTTCAGCTTTGCTCTGTCAATATATTTTAAAATGTGCTCCACGTAAGGCTTAATAATATCCTGACGGGCCAGAATGCCCCGGGCTTTTCCTGCCATCAGATGATGCGGAAAAGCATCCCCTTTCACCATCTGTTCAATTTCTTTTAGTCCGGTATCCCCACTGACCGGACGGGCATCCCGCCGCACCAGCTTCAAACCATTATAGTTGGCCGGGTTATGGCTGGCAGTCACCATGATGCCGCCATCCGCATTCAGATATGCTGTGGCAAAATAGATCATTTCCGTACCGCACTGGCCAATATCAATTACATTAGCTCCGCCATCCTGTAAACCATCACATAAAGCCTGAAGCAGTTTCGGACCCGTCAGGCGGATATCACAACCTACAACCACAGATTCAGCCCCGAATAAAGCACAATAAACCTTCCCAACCCGGTAAGCCAGTTCTTCATTGACTTCGTCCGGATAGGTCCCGCGTATATCGTATGCTTTAAATGCCTTTGTATTAATCACTTTAATCCCCCAGTCCACAACACTCCTGTCAACAATATAAACAGGTCCAAAATGTTCTTTTCAAACTCACCATGTTTATCATTTGATATCATGCTTATCATTGGTGTTATATATTCTACCAAAACAGAAAAAGTCCTGCAAAAATAAAAAAGCTGTAATTAAATGGCGCGCTGTCCACTTTTGTTACAGCTTGTAATCAGATCATATAATCCCGTTCCCGCAGCACGTTTTCCGCCGCTTCACCAAGAAACCAGCGTATGGTAGTGAAAAACGCTGGATAGCTTGGGTATCAGTAGTTCACGGGCCAACTGATCCATCGCCTCTTCTACGGAAAATCCCTGCCCCGCCATTTCTGCCACCTGTTCCTGCAAAACTTCAATGACCGCCTTACGCAGCCGCTTCAGGCGGGGCGCATTCAAATTCAGTTCAATAATCGTATTTTCCGCTTTTTTTCGCAGCATATCCGGGCAGCGTTCTACGTCCACGGACATTGCTCCGGAAAAAGAATCAAAGGAGAACAGCGTATCCTTGGCAGGTATCTGCAATGGGTTCAGGATCTCCGCGTTAATGGATTTTCCACCCTTGGGCACATCGCAACTCCGGTCCTCCTTTGACTTGGAAAAACGGTAACCTGCTTCCACTACCTTGGGCTGACTGCCTCCATGACAGGCACCCAGCATATTCTTCCATTCCAGATGGTAATTGCGCTCCGCCTTTTCTGTTCCCGTCTTGGGATGGAAATGTTCCACCCGGAAATCATCAACCCGGTCTTCTTCTTCCGTCAGCTTAATATTAATTTCACAGTAGGAGCACAGCCCGTATTGATCGCGGAGTATCTGCCGTTTTACCTGCCGATAACCATCTCTGCTGCGATGATGGAACTTTTCCCAGGTATCATGAGGATAACGCTGTTTATAGCGAGCCAACAATTCCGGTTCTTCCGGACTTTTTTGTACCCGTTTCATACGTCACGCCACCCTTTCCCTGAAAACTGCAAATTATTAATAATATCTACAAAAATACACAGATTGATTTGTCTGCACATCTGCCGACGCTCTTTGTGAATAGCTTTATCAACATCTCCTGACGCAGACGCACTGTTCCAATAAATCTTTCATTTTTTCCTGCGGTAATTACGCACCCGGATATCCATATCCGCCCGCAATAGCGCGGGCTCTCTTCCCTGGGACCACTGATCCAGTGTTTTGCGCAATGCCAGAGCCTCTTCACTATCCCATTTGTCCTCATTGACCAACTGCAGATAACGCTGCAGTGTTTTCACAATGGGCAAGGAAGCCGGGCGGGTTTCCACATGCTGAATATCCCGCAGCAACTGACTGCTTTCCGCACCCAGCGAAAACGTCGGTTCCTCAATATCTACCAGGTCGTTATCCCAGTGCAGAATTCGGATACACTCTGCCGGCACACTGGTCAGTACCTGAGGACTGTGTGTTGTAACGATGAATTGCACCTTGGGAAATGCTTTGACCAAATCATTGACCACCGTTTGCTGCCAGGACGGGTGGAGATGCATATCCACTTCATCTATCAGGATCACGCCTGAAGTTTTCAACGTGACTTCCTCTCCCATATCCGGGTTGAGGCGGGCCATACGGTAGGCAATATCCGCTGCCATACTGATCACGCTGCGTGCCCCGTCGCTCATGGCTTCCAGAGGCAGTTCGCCCATTTCCGGATGACAGATCAGCAGGTTCTGCGCAGCAAAACTGTATTTTAAATCTGTCCAGCCCATACTTTGGATGCAGGTGATGATGGCTTTATTAATCGCATTTAAAATGACACGGTAGGGGTTTTTTGTTTTTAAATTCTTTTCCGCAATAATACGATCGTATTCCAGCGCGCTTTCCGTAGCATACCGGAACCACTGGGCAAAGGTATTATAGGAACCGCTGGGCTCCAGACATTCCACATAACCACTGCTGCGGGACAAATCCACGTTCTTCCGTTTCATCAGCGTACTGTCGTTCCACATGCGGCTGGTGCCGTAATAGCCAATTACCGGAAGAACGATTTCCCTGTCTCCCGGCTGGTTCAGGGCTTCGGCTACCTTTTTTCCATAATCGGAAACAAACTTGGCAGAAACTGAAGAAGTTTTCCCTTTGACTGTTTTTAATTCCCGTTTCCAGGAATAGGCTTTTCCGTCATCTGCCATTACTTCCGTTTCCAAAACAACCGGAAGCAGATATTTCATCCGCCGGACCTGCAATTCATCCTTTTCTCCAGGGGAGTCCAGCACCATACGGACATCATTTGGCTGGAAGTTGCGAGCCTTGATTCCCGGGAAAGCA
>CAJODT010000161.1 GCA_905233365.1 uncultured Succiniclasticum sp. | reverse complement strand
GGTAGGTGTGGGCGCCAAAGTAGTCCCGCTGGGCCTGCAACACGTTGGCATTGCCGCTGGCGGTGCGGTAGGCATCGAAGTAGGACAGCGCACTGCTCAGCGCCACTACGGACACACCCCGTTCCGCGGCCAGGGCGACCACACGGCCCCAGCTGGCCCGGGCTTTTTTCAGGGCTTCCGCGAAGAAGTCGCTGAACAGCAGGTTCTTCATACCGGCCTGTTTCGCAAAGCTTTCGCTGACGTCATCCAGGAACCGGGCCCGGATGATGCAACCGTTCCGCCAGATTTTGGAAATCTTATCCATCTGCAGGTTCCAGCCGTAGGTCTCGCTGGCGGTCCCCAGCAGGTTGAAGCCCTGGGCGTAGGCGCAGATCTTGGCCGCATATAAGGTATTGCGCAGATCTTCCAGCAGCTGCGCTTTTTCCGCTTCCGCAAAGGAAGCTTTTTTATTCTCCGCCGCAACAACTGTCGTATTGCCCGCTGCAGCCACTTTCGAACTTGCCACAGCGGCAGCCGTCGCCCCCGGCAATACACCTTTTCCAACTCTTTCCGTTCTTCTTTATAACCGCTCATGTTGCGGGCAAACACTGCTTCCGTAATGGTTGGCGTGGCGACCCCCAGCTCCAGGGCGCTCATGCTGGTCCAGCGGCCGGTGCCTTTCTGCTTAGCCACGTCCAGGATCACATCCACCATGGCCTTGCCGGTCTCCGCATCTTTTTTCTTTAAAATGTTGGCGGTGATCTCAACCAAATAGGAAGAGAGCTCCCCTTTGTTCCACTCGTCCCAGACCTTGGCCATCTCTTCCGGCTCCATGCCCAGCACCTGCCGCATGATGGTGTACACGTCGGCGATGAGCTGCATGTCCGCGTACTCGATGCCGTTGTGGACCATCTTCACATAATGGCCGGCGCCGTCGGTCCCAATATAGGTGACGCAAGGTTCCTTGCCGCTCTCCCCCGCCTTGGCAGAAATCGCCTGCAGCATGGGTTCCAGCTGCACATAGGCCTTTTCGCTGCAGCCCAGCATCAGGCTGGGTCCGTGGAGAGCCCCTTCTTCGCCGCCGCTGACGCCCATGCCTACAAATTCCATCCCCAGTTCCGCCAGCTTCGCGCTGCGCCGCCGGGTATCCTCAAAATAAGAATTGCCGCCGTCAATGACAATATCGCCCTTCTCCAGCAGCGGCGTCAGCGTATCCAGCATGGCATCCACCGGCGCCCCCGCCTGAATCATCAGAATGATTTTCCGGGGCCGTTCCAGTTTCTGCACCATCTCTTCCAGACTGTACGCTACCTGCAGACAGGGATCGCTGCCAAAATTTTTCATAAACTCATCCGTTTTGGCTGCGGTTCTGTTAAAAACAAGAACCGGAATGTTTTTACTTGCCAGGTTGCGAGCGAGGTTGGCGCCCATTACCGCTAAACCGATTAAGCCAATTTTAGCTATTTTCATACTCGTATTCCTCAATAAGAACTGAATAAAGCGCCGGGCTTACCCCGGAAGGGCTTGCCCCATCGAAGCGTGTCGCGACGAACCGCAATTCGGATTGCGCGTGAGTCGGCGATGCGATTCGGGGGAGGGAGGGGCAAGCCCGGCGCTTTGTAATTTTTCAAAAAAGGCGCACGCAACACGCATGCGCCTTTTGGGTTGCTATGATTATTTCTTAACAGCCTTGTTCCAGGCTTCCAGCAGGCGGGCGCGGTTGTCGCCGGACCACTGGAAATCGTATTTCAACAGTTTCGCGTCTTTAAATGCCAGCGCTTCTTTCGGAGGATTGGCTTCCGGATTGGTCAGGAACTGATAGGAATTGTTCTTCTGGCCGATTTCCTGGGCTTTCTTCGTTAAGCACCAGTCGATGAACTTCTTGGCGGCTTCTTTCTGGGGCGCGTTCTTGATCATGGCCACGGCGCCCAGTTCGTAAGCGGTGCCTTCTTCCGGCAGGGACAGAGACACGTTATTGTTGCCTTCCTTCATCAAACGGATGCCGTTATGCAGGTAGGTGATGCCGATGGCACATTCGCCCAGGGCCGCGGAACGGGCCGGAGCCGCGCCGGCTTTGGTGTACTGTTTTACCTGTTTGTCCAGTTTGGCCAGGTATTCCAAGCCTTTTTCTTCACCCAGGCGCTGTACGGTTGCGGAAACCAGCACATAACCGGTGGAAGCGGAACCCGGGTTGCCCATTACGATCTGGCCCTTGAATTCCGGTTTCAGCAGGTCGTCCCAGGATTTGGGAGGCTGCGCTTTGTGCTCTTCAAACCAGCGTTTGTCCAGGATGAAGCCCAGGTAGCCCTGATAAATGCCGGTCCAGAAGCCTTCCGGATCCTTGAACTCCGCTTTAATCTTTTCCGCGTTGGGGGATTTGTAAGCTTCCAGCAGGCCTTCTTTTTTCGCCATGATGAAACTGTCGGCGCTGCCGCCGTACCACAGGCTGGCCTGGGGATTGTTCTTTTCCGCGCGGATACGGCTCAGGGTCTCTCCGCCGGACATGCGCACGAATTTCACTTTGATGCCGGTATCTTTTTCGAACTCGGAAGCTACAACCTTAGCTGCCTGTTCCACGATACCCATGTACATAACCAGTTCTTTGCCGGCTTTCGGGTCTGCTTTCTTCTCGGTTTTTTTGTCTCCGCCGCCGCAGCCTGCGAAAGAAACGGTCAGTGCTGCCATTGCCGCCAACGCAGCTGCTTTTTTCCAGGTAAATTTCATCCTTGTTTCCTCCTTTAAAATTTAAATTAAAAATTGTAAAATCGTTTTTTATCCGCACTTCCGCCGCCTTTGCACTTCTTCGCAATTTATTAAGCGCAACGCAGGCGGAACAGCAAATCATTTTTTAATCGCATGCAGACTGTCACGCTGGATGCGCAGATACACCGCGTCACCAGGATGATAGACTTTCTTGCTGCTGGGATTGTAGGTCTGGGTAACCAGTTCATGATCCCCTACATTCACCACATAGTCCTGCATCTGACCCATGTAAGTGGAGTTTGTCACTTCTGCCTTTACATCGCCGTCATCCGCCAGTTCGATGGCTTCCGGACGGTCGCCCTGAATGCATTTCGTGGTGAATTCCTGACCAAACATTTCCACCACCGCCGTACCGATTTCCAGTCCGGGGCCGGCCTTACTTTCCAGCTTGGTCCCCTTACTGCTGACGCTCTTCACCTTGGCCGGAACAAAGTTTGCGCTGCCAATGAAATCTGCCACAAAGTGAGATGCAGGATACTGATAAATCTCCGTGGGACTGCCTACCTGTTCGATCTTGCCGCCGTTCATGATGATGACCTTGTCGGAAAGGGCCATTGCCTCGCTCTGGTCATGTGTTACATATACGCTGGTGATACCGATGCGCTGCTGGATCTTGCGGATCTCCGTGCGCATGTACACACGAAGCTTGGCATCCAGGTTGGACAGAGGTTCGTCAAAGAGCAACACCGCAGGTTCCATAACCAACGCACGGGCTAAGGCCACACGCTGCTGCTGGCCGCCGGACAACTGGTTGGGCATCCTATGCTCCATGCCTTTCAGGCCCACCAGGTCCAGCATCTTCATAACCTTTTCCTCGATGGTCTTCTTATCCATCTTTTTATTTACAAGGCCATAGCCCACATTATCATATACATCATAATGGGGGAACAGCGCGTAGCTCTGGAATACCATGCTGGAGTCCCGCTTGTCCGGTGTCAGTTCGTTGATGCGCACGCCGTCCAGCAGGATCTCGCCTTCGCTGATGCCCTCAAAGCCTGCAATCATACGCAAGGTTGTGGTTTTGCCGCAACCGGAAGGACCCAGCAGGGTCACGAACTGACCGCTGGCGATGTCCACGTTGATGTGGTCCACCGCTAAAAAGGTGCCAGTGCCTTCATGCGTCACATATTCCTTGGTCAGATTTTTTAACTGGATGCTTGCTTGTTTTGCCATTTCGCATTCTCCTTTTCGCTTGCCTGAAATTCCCTGTACTGCGTTGTCGTCGGTCAACGTAGTACACTACGTTTTCCCTCCTCCGCCTTGTACAGTGAAATTTATTCTGCGCGATAGTACTCTAATTTCTAAACTCTTTAATTTTTTCTATTCTTTATGCCTGTTGTTTCTGCGGATTGCTACCCAGACGGTTCAGCATCAGCTTGATGATCACAATTGCAATATATACGATGAGGATCAGGATGGTGGAGAAGGCCGAAGCCACACCGAACTGGTTGTCTTCCACCTGGTCCAGGATCAGTACCGTCAGCAGGCTGTAGTTGGCGGACACCAGGAAGATGACTGCGCTGATACTGGTCATGCTGCGGATGAAGGAGTAGATGAGGCCACCGAAGAAAGCGCTCTTGATCAGGGGCAGGGTCACCGTGGTGAATACCCGGCTTGCGTTGGAGCCTAAATCCGCCGCTGCTTCCTCGATACTGGGGTCTATCTGCTGCAGGCTGCTTTCACCGGCCCGGATGCCGATGGGCAGGGCCCGGATGACGAAAGCTGCAATCAGGATAGCCGCCGTACCGGTCAGCTGGATGGGAGGCTCGTTGAAGGTCAGGATGTAGCCGATACCGATTACAGTACCCGGTACCGCGATACTCAG
>CAJODT010000160.1 GCA_905233365.1 uncultured Succiniclasticum sp. | reverse complement strand
GCCGTAGCTGTTGTAACAGGTGACCCGGAACTGTTCCGTGGCGTTAAAATAGCGCCGGTACCAGGCCGCATAGGCCATCAGGTTCTTCTGCAGCAGCCGTACCCCTTTGGGCACGCCGGTGGTACCGGAGGTGTAGATCAGCATGAACAGGTTGTCCGGTTCGGGGAACGGTATTGCTGCCAGCGCGGCTGCGTCCGGTTGCGGCAGGGACGGAATCTCGGAAATGCGAAGCACCGTTCCGTCAAATTCCGTAAAATTCGCCATCCGGGGCAGCAGTTCATCCGCCACGATAATGAGCCGGACCCCCGCATCCTTCACCATAAACGCCAGCCGTTCATCCGGATAGTTGGGATCAAGCGGTTCGTAGGCACACCCTGCGCGCAGCACGCCCAGGGAAGCGATCACCATGTATTCGCAGCGGGGAATAAAGACCGCAACGGTATCCCCCCGGCCCAACCCCTGCCGGGACACATAGCCCGCCAGACGGAAGGCCAGGTCCTGCACCCGGGCATAGGTATAAGACTTATCTTCGTAAACCACCGCCAGGTTGTCCGGGCGCTCCGCCGCCCGGGCGCAGAACTGCGCAACGATGGTATCGGTTTTATTATAAGCATGGACAGTATCATTGAAGCTGTCCAGAATATCCATGGTCTCCCCTGCCGTAACGCGAAGGCCGGCCAGGGTTTCCGCTGTCGTCAGGCGGTCCAGTATCTCCCCCAGGGAAAGGGTCATCACCCGGATAAAGGGTTCAGTATACAGACAGCTATTGTAGGTGATTACAAGCTTGCCGGGTGCAGCACTAAAGATAAGGGCCAGGCCCTCCCGCTGCTCCGGCGGAAGCTCGCCGTGGAGGGAAAGGGCTATGCCCCGTCCCGCTTCTACGCCCAAAACGTCCCGGGCTTCGCCAGCTTCCCAGGCATAAGCAGCTCCCTCTGCCAGCATGGTTCCCACGTTTTTTATCAATTCGGCAGGCGCCTCGTCCGGCTTCCATTCCTGCCGCAGGGGCCGGTATGAATTCCCGTTCCAGACGGAGAGGCCGGCCTCGTTTATCCCGCCGTACACTCCCAGCAGCAGCAACGCGGCCGCCGCCAGTGTTTCCGGCTCAGGATCCTTCGCTATGGAAAGGGCATACGCAGCCCACTCACAGCCGGGAACTTCCCGCAGCTCGGGAAGGGGCAGGCAGTCCGGCAATTCCGAGCCAAAACGGGCAGCGCACCATTCCTGTTTATTTAGCATTACGAAATCCTCTTCTTAAAATATTCAAACGCTGCTTATTTCAGCAGCTCCGTCACAACGCAGCCCTCATTCTGCAGGGCAACCACCATGTCCTTCATGACAGCCGCAAAACGTCGCATAGCCTCCTCGCTGTAACGGTTGTTATCATAGTCCAGCACCAGAGAGAAACTGCCGTCGTCATGGGCGTTCACTTCAATATCCAGTGTATTTTCCGCCGCCGAAATTTCATTGGCAGGCATTTCTTCGATCACGCCTTCCGTACCGCCCATTTTTACAGTGCCCCGTCGCCCCAGATTGCCTTTTTGCAGGATAAAGGTGGCGCAGTCGTCTTCCAGCCCGCTGGCGTAAACCATGTCCAGGCTCTTGCGATACTGCATGCCCTCGTTTATCCTGGCTTCCAGCCCGCGCAGGAAAGCGCCCACCGTAATCTCTTCGTTAAAATCCCAGCGGATGGGGAACTGGTCCAGCATCAAACCCATGAGGCGCTTTTCGGCCAGCGTCACCCGGCCGTTGTGGACCCAGCCCATGATAGCCTCCCGGCTGCCGGTGGACCTGGCCAGGGCCAGCAGGGAAGCACCCATGAAAAAGGTGTTCTCACTGAACTCTTTTCCTCTGAAAAAGTCCTTTTCCATCACAGGGAAAGGAACCTCAATCTCATGCTCCGGCGTGTCGCTTGCCCCATCTACATCGGCGGGAGGCAGGTGTTTGTTCTCGTCAAAGCCCTCCAGCATACGGTTCCAGTATGCATGACCCTCCTCCAGCTCTGCCTGGGGAATGCCGGCTTCCTCCAGGATATACTCCGCATAGCTGGCAGGTTGGCGTCCGGCCTTGCCGCCCCGTTCGGGACGGATGTAGCGTTTGTCCAGCTCCCGGAAGAACAGCATGGCGATAGCGGCGCCGTCCATGATGGCGTGGTAAAAATCCGCATAGAGGTACTTGGCTGTAGAAGTGACCATCAGGTAGACCCGGTACAGGGGATGATCGATGAGCTCATAGGGCTGCTTGATCTCCTGCTTCCGCCGTGCAAAGGCTTCGTCCGAAAGGGTCTCCACATATACTTTGGTCAGTTCCCCGTCAAACCGCTGGCAGATATCCCCCGTCTCGGGGTGGATCGCCAGGCGGCAGCGGAAAATATCATACGATGCAAGTACATCGTTCACGGCGGCGGCCAGCCTCTCCATGTCAATGGAAGGATCCAGGCGGATCAGGCCGCCGGTGTTCATCATGGTAGACCTGGCTTTCATGAAATGCGTATCCACCATCCAGCGCTGGATGGGCCGCAGGGGATAGAATCGGGAAATGTTCTCTTCCTCTTTCCGCCAGACAACCTTGATCAGATTATCAAAACGGGTCGCCTGCAAAACCTCCCCCACTTCCTCGGAGGGATACAGCAAGGTCAGTTCGCCGCCCTGCTGCGTCATT
>CAJODT010000159.1 GCA_905233365.1 uncultured Succiniclasticum sp. | reverse complement strand
ATGCCCAGCGTCACGGAGAGATACCAGCGCGTATTTCCGACTTTCATTTTTCGGAATAAACGGTGGTAGAAAAATCTCGCCAGGGGATTGAGAACATAGGCAAATATCGTGCCAAGGAAAATAGATTTGAAGCTTCCAAGAAAGAAGCCCACAGAAGAAATCACCGTACCGAGATTGGTCAGAAGCACATAAAACGCCACGCCGATACAGGCAATTACAGCCCCCGTAAACCATTTCTTTTCCGACAACGTATTCTTACTCATTTTTTATCTCCTCAACAAATATCGTATGATACAATGAATATTTTAACTGTAATGTGCCGAAAACACAACGAACATTTTTTGCGAAGATGTTTTGAAATAAACTGGTAAGCTAATATTGTCGGATATTTCGTAAAAGCGGCGCTTCATTTTCTGCAATACCGTCCGGAACACTTACGACAGAGAATGCCAAAAAATGCCCGCAGTTTTCGAACAGGAGGCGGTGATCCGCTTTGCTTTCCGGAAACCGCCAAAAGGACGAGCGCCCCGATTCAGCTCAGTCTGCAATCTTTCTGGAAAAACAGTACATCATCTCCGCAATTTTTCGGCTGCTGACCGGAAAGCCCGCGTCGATCCATTCCCCCAGCATCCCGACTGTCCCGTTGGCAATATAGCGCTGAACAAAGCTCGAGATTGGTTCGTCTGCGCTTTCGACGCTGGGAATATACTGAGAACAGAGCAGGTCCACCAGACGAGAGGAGAAACCGGAATTCACAGACTCACTGAAAAGAATCCGGAAGACCCTCTCGTTTTCTTTGACATAATCGAAAAAAGCCGTGGTAGCCCGCAGAAGCTGTTCCTCTCCCCGCTGATCCAGAACCGGAGGAGGAACAGGAATCCGGTTCAGAGCATCCTGCTCAATTTCCCGCAGAAGATCGGCCGGGCTGGTGTAGTAATGATAAAAGGTTGAGCGGTTGACATCCGCCGCCTCACATACGGCTGTCACGGAGATGCCGGACAGGTCCGTCCGATCCAGCAACTCCAGTAAAGCATCCTTCATCAGATGCTTGGTCATACGGACACGCCGGTTTTCGTTCTGCTTTTCCATAAAAAACCCTCCGTAATCCGACATCAATCGCCTATTTGTTGGATTCAAAACGTTTTCAAGTAATATGATTGTTGTGTTTTCAACAAATTGCAGTTAAAATATAACATAGTGAAGGACAAGTTGTCAATTTGCAGGCTGTCTTTTTCAACCTTGTTATTTTTCATTTTTAAAGGAGCGTGACAGTTATTATGGGATTTACTCTGTTTGAACGCTGGAGCCCGGAATACGCGCTAAACAACGCCTTCGACGATGTGCGCGAGTCCGGATTGGCTGGCCTGAAGAAACACCTCACGGCGAATGCTCTCAAGACCGTTGAGAGCTTTGAAACGATCTCCGGCAGACCGGAAATCGCACTGTTCACAACGCCGCTTCTGGGCGGAAGCGCGGTAAGCGTCCTTCTGGAAAAACTCTCCGAGTGCGCATGGACGATCAAGGACGTGATGAAGGGCTCCGAGACATCCAAGGCGATCGTTGGCTTTAACTATGAAGATATGATGGTTGGGACCATCGAGCTGACCATGATCAAAGAAGACAAACTCTGGAAAATCGATAGTTTGGCGGTGCCGAAGTTTGACAAATTCGCCTTGCCGCAGGGTAATTCCGACAAAACGGAAGAAGCATAATCCGGGGGTGAAAAATATGTTTAAAGACAAAAACAATGAGCATTCTTCCTCTATCCTGTCTTTTACCTTCTGGTACGCCGTTATCATCTACATTTTCGCTATCAGCTTTTATTTCTGGCTCTGGCGTACGGACATCAAACCGGAAGAGAAGTAATTCCCGCGATTTCATCATGCATTCGACTTTCACTTCCCATAAGGATATTATGGGAAGTTGAAAGCTATATGGAAAAGACATGTAAATTCCTACTATCTAAGTGGCAAAGCATGAAATGAAGGCATTGCGAGGCGCCTGTCTCATGCTTTTTTTGTTATTTGCATTGCCTGCCTTTTGAAACAGGAATCATTCAGCTTTATTAAGCACGGAGTAAGAAATGATCAGAAAAATGCAAAAAAAGGATTGCCAGGCAGTCGCCCGGATGTGGCGCGATTATCTGGACGTGCCCACGGCGACAGACGAAAGCGTGTACAGCACCTTTGAGAAGATGAGCAAAGACAACCGTTATATGACATATGTGGCCGAGGAGGACGGAATCGTTGCGGGCTTTATCACGCTTGTCGAGGTCTTGTCGTTCGATGACCCGGACGGCTATGTCAAAATGAACGGGATCGCTGTTCTGCCGGAATATCGTCATCGCGGGATCGCGCAGCAGCTGACGGAGCATGCGGAGCAGGACGCACGCAGCAGAGGCGCGGATTCCATCGGCGCCGCAACAAGTTTTAAGCGCATGGGCTCACAGGCTATGCTTGACAAGCTCGGGTATGAAAAATCCGCCTTCTGGTTTCACAAAAAGCTTTCGCCGCCGGAAGAAACAGCTCAATTGGACGGATAATAGCCTATGGACAAATTGGCATCAGAACCCTGCGCGCTGGAATCGTATCTGCGTTTTTCCTATTTGCCGGGAGAAGACGGGCTGTTCGTCAAAGACCGGATCACCTGCCCCGAGATCCGCTTTGCCTGCG
>CAJODT010000158.1:1656-10131 GCA_905233365.1 uncultured Succiniclasticum sp. | reverse complement strand
ACGCTGAAAAGTGTGATGGATAATCCCAACTTCCGTTTTGTGAAGCTGGATATCTGCGACCGGGAGGGTGTGAACAAACTGTTTGAAGAGGAGCATCCTGATATTGTAGTGAACTTTGCGGCGGAGAGCCACGTGGACCGCTCCATCGAAGATCCTTCCATCTTCTTGCAGACGAATATCATTGGCACCAGTGTGTTGATGGACGCCTGCCGGAATTACGGCATTACGAGGTACCATCAGGTTTCGACGGATGAGGTGTACGGCGACTTGCCTTTGGACAGGCCGGATTTGTTCTTTACGGAGACAACGCCCCTGCACACGTCTTCGCCTTACAGCTCCTCTAAGGCCGGGGCGGATCTCTTGGTGCTGGCCTATCACCGCACATATGGCCTGCCGGTGACCATTTCCCGCTGCAGCAACAACTACGGGCCTTACCATTTTCCGGAGAAGCTGATTCCTTTGATGATTGCCAATTGCCTGAACGATAAACCCCTGCCGGTGTATGGGGAAGGGTTGAATGTGCGGGACTGGCTGTATGTGGAGGACCACTGCAAGGCCATTGACCTTATCATCCACAAGGGCCGCGTGGGCGAGGTGTACAACATCGGCGGCCACAACGAGATGCGCAACATTGATATTGTAAAATTAATCTGCAAGGAGCTGGGCAAGCCGGAGTCGCTGATCACCCATGTAACGGACCGCAAGGGACACGATATGCGGTACGCCATCGACCCGACGAAGATCCACAAGGAGCTGGGCTGGCTTCCGGAGACGAAGTTCGCGGACGGTATCAAAAAGACCATCAAGTGGTATCTGGAGCACCGTGACTGGTGGGAGGAGATCATCAGCGGCGAGTACCAGAAGTATTATGAGAAGATGTACGGAAACAGGTAATATAATTTGTGCGCAGAAGCGAAATTTATGTTATAATATATTAGAAAGAGTTTGGGACACTGGCTTACTGGTGGTGCAGTTCCGGCTGCCAGTATGGAGAAAAGGAGGAGTTTTTATAAAATGAAAAAAATTCTTGTTCTGTTGTTCTGTTCATTGGTACTTGTGCTCACTGCCTGCGGCGGACCGGAGAAGAAGACGGATAAGCCTGCGGAGCCCCAGAAGAAGACGGAGCCCGCAAAGACCGCGGATGGCAAACAGGTGCTGAACCTGTTCAGTTGGGCCGACAATTTTGACCCTGAAGTTCTGGCGGATTTCGAAAAGAAATTCAACTGCAAGATTAATTATGACGTGTTTGCCAACAACGAAGAACTCCTGGCCAAAATCCAGGCCGGCGGCTCGCGCTATGACGTGATCCAGCCCAGCGATTACATGGTGACCACCATGCTGAAGCTGAAGCTGCTGGAGGAACTGGACCTGAACAAGATGCCTAATACCCAGCATCTGATCAAAGATTTACAGGCGCCTGCCTATGACCCCACCGGCACCCATTCTGTGGTGTACACCTGGGGCATCACGGGCATCGCTTATAATAAAAAGTATGTGAAGACACCTCCCACCAGCTGGGCGGATCTGTGGAACCCGGCCTACAAGGGGCGCGTGGTGCTGTTGAACGATGTGCGCGAGGTCATCGGCTTTGTGATGAAGAAGAACGGGCACCCGCTGAACAGCGTGGACAAGGGTCATCTGGCGGAAGCCATGAAGGACCTGAAGGCTCTTGCGCCTAACATTCTGGCGTACGATACGGATACCATCAAGCAGAAGTTTATTGCGGAAGAGGCCTGGATCGGTACTCTGTGGAGCGGCGACGCGTATTTCAGCTATAAGGAAAACAACAACATCGGTTTCATCGTGCCGAAGGAAGGCACCGGCATTTGGGCAGACTGCTTTGCCATCCCCAAGGGGGCCAAAAATAAAGCACTGGCCCAGGAGTTCATCAATTATCTGTATGAGCCCAAGGTCAGCGCCAAGAATTATGAGTACATTGGTTACAACGACCCGAACCTGAAGGCGATTCCTTACCACAGCAAGGAGTATATGGAGGACAGCATCCTGAAGACGGCCCGGGATTACATTGGCAATTCCGAGTGGACGGATGATGTGGGTGACGCCATTGAGTTGTATGATCGTTGCTGGACGGAATTGAAGACGGGGAAATAAACTCGGCGTTAGTCAATAAAAGATTTAAGCTCCGGCGTGAGCCGGAGCTTTTTTATATTCTTACACTGATGCTGACGCCTGGGGTGGCATAGTACCTGCCATAGTACACTCCATAAGGGTAGCCGTAATAGGCAACAGGGTATCCATACCATACGGAATAGGGACGCCCATAGTAACTTACGTAGCGCCAGCGGGGTGGCGGCAACGGACGGTAATAACGGTAGGAAATCAGAGACGGGCGCACGTAGACGTGATCATAGTGCGGCCCGGGTGAGGGTCCCACTTTGCGATACACCGGCGGTTGCCCCACATGTCGGTGAGCCGTGGAGGACATGCGTCCGCCAACGGGGCCGATTTGTCCATGGGTGGGCGTCATGCGCACCCGGTTGCCTGTGGGCGTGTGCACAGGATGAGATGGATTCACGTGTACCCGATGCGATGAAGCAGTGTGAAGACCCCGGGCGGCAACGCTGCGAAGGCAGAAGAAGAAATCGTAAGTAAAGCTGCGACAGCAGCCAGTGTTTTTTTCATGGGAACCTCCTTTCAGACGCCGATGAGCAACGGCGCAAACATCAATGAAAGGTTTAAATATTATTATGATCAGGAGTATATCACAATTCAACATTCTCGGATTCTATTCTGTTTTTATTGTAAAAGTTAATTGTGACTTTATCGTGTCAGTTTTTTCTTCTTGCTTTTTTATATGAACCATGTATAATATATTATACAATTAACACCCCTAATTTTGCGTTTTTAGGGGAGATAAAGTTTTATCACCCCTAAAAAGTAAAAAATAGGGGAGATATTCTTTGTTCTCCCGCTTTTTTCAGGAGTGATGTAAAAATGAATAAACCGTTGAAAAATATTTTTCATATCAATGAGCAGTTGTTTAGAGAGACATACAATAAAAGATTTACTGCACCTTATACTTCTCATTTTGACTTTGAAATTAAAATCAATGCAAAAGGAGACACGGTTCCTGTCTTTCTTTGCATTACAAAGGACATGCTTTTGGCTACTGAACGAATCAATCGGTTGACGATTGATTTGGAACGCATTATCCAACCAATTCCTCCCATCGCGATCCATCAATTCTTTATGTCGTGTCTCAGAGAAGAGATACTGGCAACAAATGCCATTGAAGGCGTGCACAGTACTCGCAAAGAAGTCAATGATGCCATTGATCAACAAGATAATTTGAAAGAAAAATATAATATCCGTTTGTGGGGAATTGTAAATAAGTATGGGAAATTGCTAAACAAAGAGACTATTTCTTTTATGACATGTGCTGATTTAAGAGCTTTCTATAATGAATTTGCTTTGGATGAAGTATTAAAGGACAATCCCTCATACAAACCGGACGGAGCCTATTTTAGAAAAGGCCCTGTTTCTGTAAACAACGGAATGGAACCAATACATGAGGGAGTATTTCCCGAAGAAAGAATTATCAACTGCATGGAAACAGCACTGAATATTTTAAATGACCAAACTATTCCAATTTTAATCCGTGTAAGTCTGTACCATTACCTGTTTGGTTATATTCATCCATTTTATGATGGAAACGGCAGGACTTCGAGATTTATTTCCTCGTACTACTTGTCTCATTACATCCATCCATTGTTAGGAGTACGCTTGTCCATAACTATAAAGAAAACTAAACGCGTTTATTACAAGCTGTTTGATGAAGCAAACCATCCTCTTAACAGGGGCGAACTGACATACTTCGTAACAGGATTTATGTCTATTATTGAAAAGGCTTTACAAGAAACAGTAAACATTCTTTCCCAAAAGGCTTCACAATACGTGGATTTGTTAAACAAATTGCCTGAAGTTGTTAAAAGTAAAAAATACCGCAAAATTTATAACATTTTGTTGCAGGCAGCTTTGTTCTCCGATAATACTGGAGCTACCGTCAAAGAAATTGCTGTCAGTACACAGCTTCATGAAAATACCGTGCAGAAGCATTTACAAGAGCTTCAAATCACCACGGATCATATAATTGTTCATTCAGAGGCACGCGCCTACCGGTACGAGCTTAATTTGGGTAACTGTTTTCCGAAAAGTGATGGTAAAGTAAATGACAAGTGAAGCGATTCGTTTTATCTCCCCTAATTTTGCGTTTTTAGGGGAGATAAGGTTTTATCACCACTAAAAAGTGAAAAACAGGGGAGATAAACTAAGTTCTGTTGAAGCAGCAAGGAAAAGACAAAGAAAGGATTCATATGGACACAGTAACTTTCATGAAACACCTGCACACTTACCGCGCCCCCCGTGTCTTCAACCCCTGGCGTGAGTAGGGCTGGACATTGGACCGGAGGCGCCGGAGATACGCTATAACAATTTGCAGCGTTATTTGGAATTGCGTCTGAACGCGCATTACCTTTTTATTGCGGAAGGCCTGGGCTATCAGGGTGGACGTTTTTCTGGCATGGCCATGACCAGCGAGCGCATTTTGCTGGGGCATCACCCAGAAGTGCGACCGGAAGAAGTGCTGGGGGATTGGAATTACCGGCGCACAAGTAACCCCTCTTCGCCTTTGCTGAAGGGAACGCAAAAAACGTTAGGCTTTAACGAACCTACTGCCACGGTCATGTGGGGCAGCCTGCACCGTCACCACCTGGGTACCTTTGATGCGGTACTGTGGAACATTTTCCCTTTTCACCCTCATAAGGAAGATGGGCTGCTTACCAACCGAACCCCGGACGGCAACGAATTAAATGTAGGAATTGTGTATGCCAAGCAGCTGCTGGAGCTGCTGCCTAACGCGCAGGTAGTGGCCATCGGGCAGAAGTCTGCAGGTACATTGCAGAAATATGGCGTGCCCTGCAGCTGCGTGCCGCATCCCAGCATGGGCGGGGCAAACCGATTCAAGGCAGCGATAGCAGATTTGTTTAGCAAGTAAAGTTTTGGTCCTGCGGGGAGCTTTTGAATAAGCGAAGCGTGCACCCGCAGGGCGCGAGGAACTGTTCATTAAAGAAGGTCTTGCAGGCTACGCAACAATACTTTACACATAACAACGCGACGCGGGTTACGCCCGAAGCGTTAGCGGAGCGCTATGAAAAAGGTACCCGCAGGACCATAGGAGTTTATATGATAGAAGAAAAAACTGTCAATGCACTGCCCGACCTTCCCCCCATGACCAAAAATCAGGTCATGGATCTGGCCATGGACATGGGCAAGATACTGCTGAAAAGCGGCGCCGAGACCAGCCGGGTGGAAGATACCATGATGCGCTTCTGCCGCAGCTACGGCTACTACGACTTGAACGTGTTCTGCACGCCTACCGTAATTATTCTTGGCGATGAAAGCCCCGTGGGCAAGAGCCGCGTCTTCCGCGTGCGCTGGCGTGCCACGGATCTGGGGCTGATCCGGGACGTGAACCGTCTTTCCTACAATTTCCGTAACTGGCAGATGGATTATGCGGAAGCCAAACACTGGCTGCAGGACCGTCTGGCCAAGTCGCATCCCTACGGCAACGGGGTACTCTGCGTGGCCGCCGGTCTGGGAAGCGCCTGCTTCGCCATGCTGCTGGGTTCCGCCAGCATCTACAACTTTGTGGCAGCGTTCCTCACCGGTTTCATTGCCATGACTTTGCTGAAGATGGTGAACAACTTCCATCCTACGCCCTTTTGGGAAAACTTTCTGGCAGGCATTGCCATCGGCATTGTGGCTCAGATTTGCTGTTATCTGAGTCCCTTCTGTACCATGGAAAATATCATCGTTGGGGCCCTGATGCCGTTTTTGCCGGGGCTGGCATTTACCAACGGCGTGCGGGACTACATGTCAGGGGATCTGCTCAGTGGCAACAGCCGCATTGCGGAAGCAGCCTTGTTTGCCCTCTCCATCGCCATTGGATTAGTGTTTGCGTTGAAGGCCTGGACCTGGGGAGGTCTGCCATGATGACACACGCCTTAGTTATTCACTATCTGCAGGCATTTGTGTTTGCCTTTTTTGCCACAGTGGCCTTTGGGGTTTTATTTCAGGGACCGAAGCCGATTTTATGGCGCAGCGGTCTCATCGGCGCCATGGGCTGGGTGGTCTTCAGCGGATTGGAAGGGCTGTTTGCGATTCATTCCTTCTCCGCCAACTTCCTGGCTACGGTGCTCATCGCGATAGTCAGCGAAATTTTTGCCCGCATCTGGAAAGAACCCGTGACAGTCTTCGAGATCCCAGCTATCATCCCGCTGGTGCCCGGCTTCGGCATGTACCGGGGCATGAATTACATTTTGCAGGATTACGTAGCTTACGGCAACGAAGTGCTGCTGGGGGCAGCCATGGATGCCTGCGCCATCGCGTTGGGAGTCATGATGGTGTCCGGTGTGTTCCGGGCTTTGAAAACCGGCAGCGACATGGCAAGCCAGCGTCAGCAAGATTTATTAGGGACTGCAGTGTCGCAGGACTTACATATAGCGGATCCAGAAAAAGAAGAGTGACGCAAATACTTTATAAATAAAGAAAACAGTTTATTGCAGAAGTTAACTTTAGGAATTTTTTTATAACAAAAGTAAACCAGAGGTTCGGGAAAAGACAGAAGCAAACCTTAGGAAACGATTGCGTCATTTTATGAGACGAAATCCGTCCGTGGCGAGACTGTTTGAGGGACGAAGTCCCGAGTTTCGAAGCCACAGGCGAATGAGTCCATAAAATAGCAATCGTTTCCGTGTTTGCGATGTCTTTTCCTGAACTGCTTTCTGAAATAAAAAATTGCGCCAGAACTTAAACATTCTGGCGCATAATTATTTTTATAGGTTAAGAAGAACGTTGTTATTTCCCAGTCTTCAACTCAGTCCAATACTTATCATACATCGTAATCGCATTCCCGATGTCATGCAGCCACTCGCCCTTGTCAGCCTGGCTGTTGGCAGCCTTCAGGATCGGGCTTTCCACTACTTCCTTCTTCTGCAGCGGAATCGCCTTGGCATTGGCATTCGGTACGCGGATGTAGTTGAAGTTCTGTGCGCTCACCTGGGGATCATAGATGTAGTTCAGGAACTTCATGGCCAGCTCTTTGTTCTTGGCGCCCTTGGGGATCGCCATGTTGTCCGCCCAGATCAGGGTGCCTTCCTTGGGAACGCAGAACTGGATGTTAGGGTTGTCAAAGTTGCAGAAGGAAGCATCGCCGCTCCACATATGGGCGATCCAGGCTTCTTCCGCGATCATCTTCTGCTTGTTGTTTTCCGTATCGTAAGCCAGCACGTTGGGGTTCAGCTTCTTCAGCTCGTTGAAAGCAGCTTCCACTTCCTTCGGGTCGGTGCTGTTGTTGGATTTGCCCAGTTTCTTCAGGGCCAGGCTGAACACTTCACGGTTGTCGTTCAACAGGATGATGTGGCCCTTGTATTCGGGTTTCCACAGGTCGGCCCAGCTGGTGATGGGGTCTTTTACATATTTTTTGTTGTAGGCGATACCGGTGATGCCCCAGACGTACGGAATGGCATATTCCTGCTTCTGGTCATAGGCGGGGTGCTTCAGGCTTTCGATCAGGTTGGCCTGTACGTTGGGCAGCTTGCTGTGGTCCAGCTTCTCCAGCATGTCCAGATGGATCATGGTGGTGACCATGTAATCGGAAGGCTGGATGATATCGAACTGGGCGCCGCCGGCCTGCATCTTGGCCAGCAGCTCTTCATTATTGGAATACACGTCGTAATTGACGCGGCAGTTGTTGGCTTTTTCAAACGCGGCCAATACCTGGGGGTCGAAATAATCGGCCCAGCTGTAGATGTTCAGCACCTGCGCTTCTGCCTTTTTGCCGCCGTCCTTGGGGGCTTCATTTTTCTTTTCGCCACCGCTGCCGCCGCAGCCGGTCAGGGCCAGGGTAAAGCAAACAACGAGTAAGAGCAGTAAGGATAGTTTTTTCAAATGGTATCAACTCCTTTTTTAATTATTTTTATGGAAATGGTTTTGTTGATATTAGAAATTACGAACTAAACTATAACACACTGAAACCAAAAATGCAATAATAAATTTTCAGTCTTCCGCCTTGGCCTTGTGGCTGGGCTGTAAAAATTCTGCCAGCAGCACCAGGATGATCTCTACCATCATCATTAAAGTGGACAGGGCGTTGATCTCCGGGGAGATGCCCCGCTTGACCATGGCGTAGATGTACAGCGGCAGCGTGGTGGAGTTGGGGCCTGCCACGAAGAAGCTGATGACGAAGTCGTCGATGGACAGGGTGAAGGCAATCAGCGCGCCGGCCACGATGCCTGGCATGATGAGAGGCAGCGTCACGTAACGGAAGCACTGCCAGGGTGTTGCATATAAATCGCTGGCTGCCTGCTCGTAGTCGCTGCGCATGCCGTCCAGCCGTGCGCCTACCGTGATCACCACGAAGGAGAGACAGAAGGTGATATGGGCCAGGATCAGGGA
>CAJODT010000158.1:0-1494 GCA_905233365.1 uncultured Succiniclasticum sp. | reverse complement strand
GGTGGAGGCGAAGCCGATGATCAGCGTGTTGATGAGGGCTTCCAGCACCCGCCGGTTGTTGAAGAGCTGCTCGTACCACCGGAAGGTGAACCCCGTCCACACCGCGTTGATGCGGGAGTCGTTGAAGGAGTACATGGCCAGGATGACCAAAGGTATATACAGAAATGCCAGGATCGCCAGGGAGTAGGCTAACAGTACGTGGCTACGCCATGTTTTTTGCATTTTCGGCACCTCCGTTCTGCGCCTGGATGGCACGGTAGTAGAGGATGATTAGCAACAATGATAATGCTGCCAGCACGATGGACAGGGCGGAGCCGAAGGGCCAGTCGCGGGCGGAGAGGAACTGGTTCTGGATCAGGTTCCCCACCAGGGCAGACTTGGCGCCACCCATTACGTCCGGTACCACGAACATGCCTAAAGAGGAGATGAACACCAGGATGGTCCCTGCAGCCACGCCGGGCATGGTCAGGGGCAGGGTGATCTTCCGGAAGGCGGTGAAGGGGGCTGCGCCTAAATCGGAGGCAGCTTCCAGCAATCTCCGGTCCAGCTGTTCGATGGATACATATATAGGAAGGATCATGAAGGGCAGCAGGGAATAGATCATGCCCAGCATTACGGCGCCTTCATTATATAACAGCTGTAAAGGCTGCTCGATAAAGCCCATTTTCAGCAGTAATGTGTTCAGCACGCCCTGGGCCCGCAGAATGATGACCCACGCGTAAGAGCGGATCAGGAAGTTGATCCAGAAGGGAATCATGCAGAGGATAAGCCCCGGCTGCTGCCAGCGCTTGGGCAGCTGGGCGATGTAATAGGCCAGGGGGTAACCCATGAGAATCGTAACCACGGTGGTGACAAGGGCCACCATCAGGGTCTGGGCAAAGATGGAAAGATATAAAGGCTCCAGGAAGCGCAGGTAGTTGTTGATGTTCCAATTGAAGACCACCTGACCGTAGGGGGTGCGGGCGGCAAAGGACACGGCAACTACGATGAGCATGGGAATGATGAAGAAGAATCCCAGCCACAGCATGGAAGGAGCAATGAGCAATTTACCGTTCTTCATGTCTCGCCTTTCTGTTTCGGTAATTATCCAGCTTAACTATGCAACGTAGTGTCAGAAGCAGTGGGTGCGTGTGCAGTCGTTTGCTTTTTCTTTTGCAAAAGGCTGCGGCGCGCAAACTCATTTAAGTCAGAAATTTTTATTCCTTTTCTACTTTTACACCGTCACGGTCGTACCACCACAGGCCCACCCGGTCATCGGGCTGCCAGCGGTGCATGTCATCAAAGTACTGGTAGGCGATGACGGTCTGGTTGGTGTTGTCAAGACGGATAAAGACTTTATCGATGGTGCCGTAGAAGACGATATCTGCCACGGTGCCGAAGAATTTAGGCTCGGGATGGTCCGCGTTCTCTTCATCTTCCGGACACAGGTTCAGCTTTTCCGGACGCAGGGCAAAGGTGTCGCTGCCAATATCGAAGAAATTGCTTTCGCCGATG
>CAJODT010000157.1 GCA_905233365.1 uncultured Succiniclasticum sp. | reverse complement strand
ATACCTAAAGAGGAGCACTTTGGCTCGTTTTTCAATTTACACCATTATACACACACTACCGTATCTCGGGCATAGCGGAGTCAGTGAATCCATGTATTACTACCACCTTAATGAAGAGGCTAATGTCCTCATACGAGAGAAAGACCGCGTTGCCGGCCGGGTCATCCCGGGGGTGGAAAAATATGGGTGCTAAAACAATCCTGGTGAATACGCTTTTCTTTTCACGAACCTCTGATTACCTGGATACTCCTCCAACAAAAAGGGGGTTGAGGGACACGTTAATCATGTCAATCCTGTTTGACGCGGCCATCAGGCTGGATGAACTCGTTTTATTACGTGTTGGAGACATCTATCAGAAAGATGGCTATACATATCTCTTAATACATGGTAAAGGCAACAAAGAGAGAAAAGTATCTCTCGACGATAATACAGTCGGGATGCTGAACAGGTATCTTGATGAATATCATCCAGCACCACGGGACATCTCCAAGCCATTGATATATACGGTTATCAAAGGCGAAACAAAGATGATGTCACATAGGAACATACAGAAGATCATAAAAAAATATGAGCATCTTGCATCGCAGGATAGGGCCAGCATGCCGACTGTACATCCGCATAAACTAAGGCGCAGCCGTGCTAATGGATTATATCAAAGCGGAGTTCCGATAGAAGTAGTCTCGAGATTTCTTGGACACAGTTCCATTGAAACCACGAAGGATCACTATGCTTTTCCGTCGGTTGAACAAATGCGGAAATCAATGAATGCAGATAAAATGCAAGCCGAGAAACAGAAGCCCATGTGGGAGGGGCACGAGGATGAACTGGCAAAACTTTGCGGTCTAAGATAATTATTATGCGAACTTTCCAGCCAAACGAGGCAAAAATATAAGCTCAAGGCCAGAAAGTTCGCATAACTAAAAATTTCGCATAAGCTGAGTTATGTGAACTTTCGCATAACTTAGTGAGAGGAGTCTTCGCGGCGTAAAATCACACGAGAAAATATCAGGACAATTTGAATCTGTGACGACGGCAAGATATCATGCCGTGATCAAAACGTACACGGAAACCTGCCGCAGAAACGGTATAAACGAGTTTGTAGCGTTAAAAAGGTTATGCTACGGGAATCCCTACACTGTAAAGGAAATCTTTTCTAAATCTCCACCAGCGTAAAAAACAGAATACGGGGATGAAAATGGGAGGTGAAAACCCTTCCGTTTTCTGATGCCTGAAAAATCCGTGAATAGTAACTCGGAAGCGTTTTTCGTCAAACTCCATTTTTCTGATATTTGCCTAAAATTCCCTCCTATGTTATAATAACAACATTGGGGGAATTATAAATGTCAGGAATAATCCGGAAAATTAAAGTATTTTCTTTTATTTCTCTTTCCGAAGATGATAACAAATTAAAACAGAAAAGGCGGGTTCTTCGCGACCGAATCCTTTGTGGGGTTCTGCTGTCTCTCCTGTTATGCGGCTTCGCGCCGGTCGTTTCCGGGCAAAGCAAAGCAAGCGGGGATGCGGCAGATAAAGCAGCCGATTCCGAGCAACGAGAAGTAAACGGGGACGCGGCGACCCAAGCGCCCACCCGGCAAACCTTTCATTTTGTAGACGTCTTTGGCGAAGAATACGAGACCGTTATCGACGATCGCGCACCGAAGAACAGCTATATTCGGGAGAACTTCAAGAAAAACGGCGTTATGACCTACGCAGATCAGGACTTTGTATCCCGCGCGGGCGTTGATGTCTCCCATCATCAGGGGAAGATTGACTGGGAAGCCGTAAAGCAGGACGGATACGACTTTGCTTTTCTTCGCATCGGCTACCGCGGTTACGGGCAGGAGGGCAAAGTCTGCCTTGACCGGGAATTCGACCGCAATATCACGGAAGCCCAAAAGGCCGGGCTCGAGGTAGGGGTCTACTTTTTTGCGCAGGCAGTTAATGAAGAAGAGGCGCTGGAAGAAGCGGAATTTGTCATCGAGCATTTAAAAAACTATTCGTTAGAGCTTCCGGTCGTCTACGATCCCGAGAGCATCCTTGACGACGAGGCGCGGACCGACGACGTGTCCGGAGAGCAGTTTACGAAAAATACACTGGTCTTTTGCCAAAGGATCGCCGACGCCGGGTATGAGCCCATGATCTACAGCAATATGCTGTGGGAAGCCTTTGAATTCGAAATGTATAAGCTTTCGGCGTATCCCTTCTGGTACGCGGACTATGAGCCGAAGCCGCAGACACCATATGATTTCCGGTTTTGGCAGTATGACAGCGAAGGACGCGTGGCAGGCATCGACGGGAACGTGGATCTGAACATCGAGCTGATCCCGGTTTCCAAGGCATCGAAATAATGCCAATAAAGGAAACAAATTAATTCGTTTCCTGTAATTATCATATAAAGGGGGTTTTATGAAGCATAAGAAAATCATTAAGAAGATGTCCTTAAGGGAAAAAGCGGCTTTTCTTGGCGGGGTGAGCGAGTGGAATACACGTGCATACCCCCGGCACGGCATTCCCACTATGGTTCTCTCGGACGGACCGAACGGTGTCCGCAGGCAGGCCGGCGCGGGGGATCATTTGGGTCTGAACGAGTCTCTTCCGGCGACCTGTTTTCCGCCGGCGGCGACCGTGGCCAATAGCTGGGATGACGCGCTCGGGGAGGAAATCGGCGCGGCATTGGGGGATG
>CAJODT010000156.1 GCA_905233365.1 uncultured Succiniclasticum sp. | reverse complement strand
AGGAACGATTCCCCGTTGAAAACGGAGAACGCTGGTACAAAACCGGCGACAAAGTCCGCATGATGCCCGACGGAAATTCAGAATTCCTGGGACGTCTCGATACACAGATCAAGCTCGGCGGTTTCCGCATCGAACTTGGCGAAATCGAAAACGTCATCAAGAAAAAATCAAGCATCGTCAACGCCGCCGCAGTCGTCGTTGAAAACGGAGCCAAAAAAGAAATTGTCGCAGCTGTAATCCCGGCGCTGAACAAGGAAAAAATCGCCAAATACGATTACAAGTTTGTTGAGGAATACGAAGACGAAAATCTGCCAGAGCGCACCAACGCCGTCGCCGCACTGATTCACGACATCCGTTCCAGCATCAAGGCGATCCCGGAAAAATCAAAGAACGCGTTTGCACTGTGGAACAATTGGCTTTTCAAAAACGGCTTTGAAAGCATCCGTCCGAGTGTAGAATCTGATTTTTCAAAAAATTTGAACAGCGCTGAAAATGTTGAATTGCTGAAAAACGTGCTTCTCGGCAACCGCCCGGAAACGGACCTTTTAATCAACAAATTTTTCGCTCCAGAAAAATTGCTTTGCGAAAGTGTAGCGTTCAAGACTTTCATCGGCAAGGCCGTCACGACTGCCGCCGCTGACGACATCAAGAAGATCGCATTCCTGAATGCTCGTTCTGGGCTTGGCGTACAAGAATTCTTGAATCGCTACCAAAAGAACGGAATGGAAATTACGTTGTTTGACGAGTCCACAGGCATGCTTGACGAAGCCCGCGATACACTGCGTAACTGGAAAGACAATCTCAGATTCAAGCAGCTGGACCTCAGCGCATGCGTACAGGAATTAGAATCTTACGACTTGATCATTGATGCAGGATTTTTGCACACGTACAACAACCCCGCCGACGCCATTTCCTTTGCCTACATGATTCTCAAAAAAGGCGGAAAGTTCATGGCTCTTGATTTCGAGAATTTCGACCCGGTCGCCATCGTAAGTTCTGCCGTTCTGGAAAACGGCTTTGCCAAGTATACGCGCTTGCGCCGTTTCACGTCACTCTTGACGGATGAAGAATGGGAATCCATTTTCAAGGAATTGCCATTTGAAACCATCTCGCTTGAAAACAATTCTCACTTTGTACAGACGATTATCGCAAAAAAATCCGCTAACGCAAAGGAATTTCTCGGCATCGAATTTGATGAATACCTGAAGACGAATCTCGTTCCGTACATGATTCCGTCTAGAACAGAAGTATTCGTCAAGTTCCCGCTCACGGCAAACGCCAAGGTGGACCGCAAGACAATCACAGCGTACTTGAAAAAGACGGGCGATGCAGACGTAAACGAGAACTACGAAGGTCGCGAAACGGATCTCGCAAGCATTTGGAAGTCGCTCCTTTCCCTTGACAAAATTGATCGTCACGCCAACTTCTTTGAAATCGGCGGGGACAGCCTCTTGGCTACGCGATTCATTGAAAAAATCCATACGCAGTTTGGCGTTGAGATTTCGCTTCATGATGTTGGCGCTCGCCGCCTGGCTGCCGGTAATCGAAAGGCCGCTCTTCACATCGGCGCCGGGGCAGGTGCGCTTGATATCCCGCTCGCTGCCGCCCATGCCGCTGCCCTCGTTGGTGCACAGGGGCAGGATCGTCTTGCCGGAGAAGTCGAAGCTCTCCAGGAAGGTGAACACCGCCATCGGCATCGTGCCCCAGTAGTTCGGATAGGCCAGCACGACGGTGTCATATCCGTCAATGGACTCCGGCATAGAGATGAGCTCCGGACGGGCCTTCGCCCGCAGATCCCGCTTGGCCTCCTCGATGCAGGTCATATAAACCGGAGAATAGGGATCCTTCATCTCGATCTTGAAGGCATCCGCCTCGATCAGCTCCTGCATGATGCCGCAGACGATCTCGGTGTTTCCCACCTTCACATAGCGCATCGCGCCGCCGAAATAGTTCTCATCCGCTCTCGAATAAAACGCGATCAATGTCTTTGCCATTGTTGTTTCCCCCTGATTAGCTTTGATGGTTTCATTATACCGATCAACTATTGCAAAGTCCAATCGAAGTATTATATAATTGATTTAGAAATTAAATAGCGAGGGCAACCATGACCACGAAACAGATCGACTACTGCATAGAGCTTGCTCACACTCTGAATTTCAGCCGGGCGGCGGATAATCTCTTCGTCAGCCAGCCCACCTTCTCCTATCAGATCAAGCTGCTGGAGGAGGAGATCGGCTTTGCGATCTTTGAACGCAGCGGCAAGGGCGCGGCGCTGACGCCGGCGGGAGCGCAGTTCGTCACCTTTCTTGCGGGCATGCGCGAGGACCTCAAACGCGCCATCGAGCAGGGGCAGAACTTCAGCGCCAAGTACCGGGACAGCATCTCCATCAGCATGATGGTCCGACAGGCGGTCTATTTTCTGCCGGAGGCCATGCGCCTGTTCGGAGAGACGGCCCCGGACGTGCAGATCACACCTGTATTCCAGTACGAAAACGGCGTAGAGGCGTTCCTGCGAAACGAGGCCGATATCCTCTTTGCCCTGCGGGAGCAGACGCGGCAGATCCCCGGCATTGCGGTGCATGATCTGTTTGAAAGCCGCGTCTATCTGATCGCAGACAAAACCGATCCGCTTGCGGAAAAGGATCTCATCCAGGAGGAGGATCTTTACGGGCGAACCCTGATGGTGGG
>CAJODT010000155.1 GCA_905233365.1 uncultured Succiniclasticum sp. | reverse complement strand
AAATGCACAACAACGCAGCTTATGAATGCGTTTCATTAAAAATAAAAGGCTGCCGGTCATTCGGCAGCGGAATGGAGATTACAATGGTTGACGCAAAAAAAATAGAGTTTGAATTTAAAAAATATATGGACATGTACAAATCGGATCCGGAACTGGGACGTCTGATGCAGCAGATGACTTTTCAGGAACTCTTTAATGAAAAATTTATGAAAGAGAACAGCAAATTCACTTCCATGGATGATATGCTGTTCAAAAGTGACTTCGGCCTGACGAATCCGCTGGAAATCGAAAAAGTAAATCAGGAAAAATGGAATGCATTTATTGCGAAGAACACGGAGTGCGAAAACTGGCACCAGTTCGGCAAACTGGCCATGATCGAATGGATGAAGACAGTCATCGACCTGTGGGCCAAGGTGAAGGAAAAACAGGCAAAGGATGCCAAAGAAGCGAAAAAAGCGGAGAAGAAAAACCGTAAGTAATTTCCCGGATGAATAACGGGACATAATAGGTAAGGTCACGGTACGTCTTGCTGTTTAACGACAAAAGCAGCGTGATAACAGGAGGCTTAAACATTGTGGTATTGAGCAACAGCACCTTTACAGAAACCATGGGATGGCTGGAACAGGAATTGTCCAGAGCCAAAATTTCCCAAAAGGAAATCCTTACGGCGCAACTATTGCTGGAAGAAACATTCCTTCGTCTGTCCAAAGGGGCCGGGGATCCGGCGGATTTTTCGGTAACGGTTACGTTGCACCGCCGTTTTGGCGATATCAGTATGCGTCTGGAATCCCTTGGGGAGCAGTATAATCCCCTGGTGGAAATGACCGAGGTAAACGAAGGGAAGGAAGATGCTTACGGCCTTGCCATACTGAAAGCGCACCGGGAAGAGGTGGGTTATTCCAGGAAGAACGGAAAGAATCTTGTTTCCATACGGATCCACAAATCCGCATCCAAGGATTTCCGCAATACGGTTATCGGGATTGTACTGGGGATTGTCTGCGGACTTCTGTTAAAAGAGACCGTGAGCGCGGATGCGCTGGAACAGATCAATGTCACGCTGGCCGGATCTGCGCTGCGGATGTTCATGAATGCGCTTTCCATGACCATCGGTCCTATGATTTTCATCTCGGTCATCGCCGGTATCACCCACATGTCCAACGCCACCGATGTAGGACGCATAGGCGGGATGTCCCTGGTGAAGCTGTTTGTCTGTACGGTATTGGGGGTTGTGTTTGGACTGATTTTCTTTTCCGATGGCCTGTCCGGGCTGGCGGCAGCTGTCCCCCGACAGGATATGGATGTTAAGCCGGGCTTATCCCTGCTGGATATGATTACGGGCATCATTCCTGCCAACCTGATTCAGCCGTTTGCTACCGGGAATGTGCTTCAGATGCTGTTCTTGGCCTGCTTTTTCGGTATCATTGTCAACCGGGCGGGGGAACGGGCCAACGTAGTGAAAGAGCTGATAGAATTCTTTAACTTCTTCTTCATGGACGTTATGAACGTAGTGGTGAAATTTATTCCCCTCGTGGTGTTTTGCTCCATGGTGCAGCTCATGCTGACCACAGGAACGGACGCGCTGCTGTCCCTGGGTATTGTGCTGGCGGCGAATGCGTTCGGGATGGCGCTGATTGTCCTCGCGTCCGGTCTGTTTGTAACCCTGGCGGGAAAAATATCACCGGTTCCGTTCCTGAAAAAGGCTTTGACCTTTGCGCCGATTCCGTTTTCTCTGAACAGTTCCAACGCCTGTATCCCGATGACCCTGAAGCTTTGCGCGGAAAAACTGGGCGTTGACTCCCGGCTGGCTATGTTCTCCATACCGGTGGGACTGCAGTTTAATATGAACGGCAGCAGCTTTTATACTGCGATGATAGCGGTTCTGATGGCGCGTTCGTTAGGCGTGGGACTGAATCTGAATACCCTCGTGACGCTGACCGTATCCACGTTCCTGGTCTCGGTGACCATGGCCGGCTGCCCCGGCAGCGCTATCATCGGACTGAGCACGGTGTTTGAGGCGGTAGGGATACCGACGGCGGCTGTCGCCCTCTTTCTTCCCATAGACAGCCCGGCGGGAATGTTCCGCACCGTGGGCAATGTAACCTCAGACGTCGCTTCTACGATGATGCTGGCCTGCAGCGAGAAGCAGGTAGACAAAGAGACTTATACGGCGGAGTAGGTCCGTTTCGGTTTCGTTCCCGGAATCGTTTACGTGTCGTCACGTTTCCTATGATAAAGAGAAGAACGTACAGAAAAAATAAATACCATGAATCTATATTCCTTTTCGGTTTGCCGTTGCGGATTGCAGGCGGAAAAGGAATTTTTGTTTTCAGAAAAACAACTTGCGATATCACTTAATTCATAGTAGAATATAGGCATATATTACAGTAAGAATACATGTTAACTTCCCAAGATTTTCTCACTCAAAATTGTCATTTCGAAACTGAAAGGCAAATTTAATCTTCCATATTGGATGCTTTGCCTTTCACCATTTTGATTACATCCCCGATGGAGTATTTGCTTTTGGCAATTGCATCCATCAGTTCTTTGGCCTGCATGCTGTCACGCAAGCGGATTAAACGAAGCAGTTCCTCTTTATCTGTTTCATACCTGGCTTTTGATTTTGCCAGCAGTTCCTTTTGTTTTTCAATCTTCCCCTCTAAAGAGGATACGGTTATCTTTCTGCCTGCGCGTGCCATTTAGCGTAACCCTCCTGCTGCAATCATGTTTTCGGGACGAATTGCGTTGCTGATTTCTTCTGCCCCGGTCCGGATGTCATCGGCATCCATGCCGAACGCATCCAAAATTGTCTTTTGCGTTTTCGTAACAGCGTGATCCAGGCGGTAGATCCCGTCCGCGCCGCGCAAGATCTCAATTTTTTCCAGCTCACGGATGGCAGCGGCCACATTCATGTAGTTGGGAACGGAGTAGGTGTCGCCCACGGCGTCCCGGAGGCAGGTGTACATCCGGTTCCGGATGATAAGAGATACGAACCCGATCAGGAGTTTTCCTCCCAGCCCCTCTTCCGTATACATCCGTTCACTCTTGCCCCCCAGGAATGTCTTATCTGCCTTGAACAGCTTTTCCGAAGCGTCCCGGCTCTTGTACAGTTCCAGGGCTTCCTTCGCTGTCATTTCCGCAGAGGTTATGATGCAGTAATAGCCGCACAGTTGCAGTTCTTCCTCAATTACGTCCTCCCTTTCATACGCGGTGACAAAGCACTGGTCTTTTGTTCCTTCGTGGCAGTATTCCGGACGGTAGTAACGTGCGATGGCCGGTTCCATCTCGTATGGTTTTCCTTCCATATGCCGCAGCAGTTCTTCCATCCTGGTCAGCCTCTTGTCCAGCAGGGACCGTTCAGCGGCATTCTTGTCCGGGCTGTAATAAATATGAAAATAACGCGGCCCCGCGTCGGAAGGATACAGCTGCTTCTTCAGGGTGACTCCGTGGGTCTGGCAACGGCGGACCAGGAAGGATCGCTTCGTCTCAAAGGTGCCCTGCACCTCCCGCACAGCCTCTTTTACCAGTGCCTTGAGCCCTTTCACCATGATGACAAAGTCATACCCGCATCGGTCCATGTAATGGATATTGGCCTTGCTGAAATAGCCCCTGTCCAGGATAAAGCCAATGTGTTTGTATCCATACCCGCGCGCTTTTTCCAGCATGAACTGGAGCTGCGCCACATCCACGATGCTGCCGGGGTATTCCTCGTAGAACAACGGTTCCCGGTTCCGGGTATCGTAAGCGACGGACACATTGAATACCGGCAAGCCTTTGTTATCCTTGGGATGGCCGTATTCCACAAAACTGATATCGCCGGCCTGGCAATTCTTGTTAGTGGAATCGTATGAGATGTAGATCCGTTGCCGGTGATCTTTCTTCTCGT
>CAJODT010000154.1 GCA_905233365.1 uncultured Succiniclasticum sp. | reverse complement strand
GACGTACGTCATGCTTTGAAGTTATGTTGAACCGCCGTATGCCGAACGGCACGTACGGTGGTGTGAGAGGGAAGAGAGAATCTTCTCTACTCGATTAATCAATTATGGACGTGACTGTAGATACAAGTTTGTAGTTTTGAGGTGCAATCATGTTTGGTATTTTGGAATGGGAATGCATTGTTCATGGGAAAGAACTTGAAAACGTAAAACAAGACCGCAAACATAGCAAGCGGATTGAACGTTATGAAGTTTCAGAAAACGCAATTTATTTTGATGGGAAGTATCTTCCGGTTTCACTGATTAAGAGCATGCGAAGCCAGCCTTCCGCGTATCGTCCGCATGGATGCTGCGGTATCGGTATTCCTGTTTTTAAAATCAGAGTGGAGTATGGTGCGGAAAAGCCTTTGGTTCTGGTTATCGAGCAGGAAGAAAAGGTGGAAGAACTGATTGACAGGGTTCTTAAAGCAAATCCGGACATTACCCTGGAATACTATTTGAGCCCCCATACCGGACTGAAACCGGAGAAGATTTCACCGCCATTATACTGAGCGGAGAAGAATTATTTTTTTTTTTAACAATACAAAATCCCTGTCTGTCGCTGAAGTTCATCAGCGTAGGCAGGGATTGATTTTTTCTCAACGCAAACGTTTTCTCAATGCATACTCTTACATACTCGTCTCATGCAGCATTACGTTGCCGCAAAATTACAGGAATGCACCGTTGCAGACCTGGATGACCTGTCCTTTTACATGTTTGCCCATATCGGAAGCGAGGAAGAGGCAGGCGTTAGCCTGATCCATGGGATCGCATTCCGGGCCGGGGAAATATACGAAGTGTTTACTGAACTCCAACATCTTTGCGCCACCGGGTTGTTCGCCTGCTTTATTAGCCAGATGGGCAGGCGTTACGGTAGCGCCCGGAGCCACGGCGTTGATGCGGATATTGGTATTGATCAGACGCATAGCTACGTTTTTGGTCAGTGTGTTGATAGCGCCTTTAGAGGAGGTATAGGATGCCCCGCAGAAAGGACGGTCTCCATTGACGGAAGAAATGTTGATGATACAGCCTTCGTTTTTGGGCAGGAATACTTTCAATGCTTCCCGGATAAAACGGAATGGTCCGAACACATTGGTCTGATATACATGCTCCAGCCATTCGTCATCCGTTTCGTCGATCATTTTCTGTTCGCCGATGGCCGCATTGTTGATGACAATATCAAGATCGCCGTAAACAGTCAGAGCAGTCCGGATTACATTTTTAACGTCTTCCAGATTTTTATTGTCCGCTACCACGCCGGTAACTTCCAGTCCCTGTTCTTTCAACCGGTTGACCGCCGCCTCTAATTTCTCTTTGCCCCGCGCGGTCATAACAACTTTTGCGCCTTCTTTTGCAAAAAGTTCGGCCATGGTTTCTCCCATTCCATAGCTTGCGCCGGATACGATGGCAACTTTTCCTTCTAACATTTTTTCTTTCATATTATCTTGTCTCCTGTCGTTTAATTTTTGGAATTTGAATACGGTTCCTGCTTTGTATTATAAAAAACTGGCTTCAGAAATGTCTAATACTTATTATTTATTTCCAGATATGCTTTTCGTCTATTTTTATGTTATACTGAAACAAAGGATACCAAAGGAGGCGTCATTATGGAAATCCGGGTGCTGCGTTATTTTCTGGAAACCGCGCGGGAAGGGAACATCACCCGCGCTGCCGAACGGCTGCACGTTACCCAGCCCACCATGTCCAGGCAGTTAAAGGATCTGGAAGAGGAACTGGGAAAAAAGCTGTTTGTCCGTACCAATTATGCCTTGCGTTTAACGGAAGCGGGGTTGCTTTTGCGCAAGCGGGCGGAAGACATTCTGGATCTGGTGGACAAAACGGAAACGGAATTTAAGATGCTGGACGATACCATGGGCGGCGAGATTTTTATCGGCTGCCCCGAATCCGATTCCCTGAAGTATTTTGCCAGGGCGCTGAAACGGGTGCAAGAGCTGCATCCCGGTATCCGCTGCAACATCACCAGCGGAAACAGTGAAGACATCACGGAAAAACTGGATAAAGGCATTTTGGACTTTGCACTGGTCATGGAGTATGTGAATCCCCTGAAATACAACCATCTGGAGATTCCGGCAGAGGACACCTGGGGCGTCTTCATGCGGAAAGATTCACCGCTGGCAAAGAAAAATGCATTGCGCCTTGCGGATTTATACGACCTGCCTTTAATCTGCTCAAGGCAAAATATGGAACAGAATTTTCCATCCTGGTTCGGGGAAAAACTGGACCGCCTGAACATTGTAGCTACCTACAATCTGTTTTTTAATGCTTCCATTTTTGTAAAGGAAGGGTTAGGGTATGCCATTGCCTATGATAAACTGGCGCATACCGGAAAAGGCAGCGATATGACGTTTGTGCCGCTGACAGATGTACCTGTCTCGGAAATGAAAATCATCTGGAAAAAGTACCAGGTGTTTAGTCCTGTAGCATCGTTGCTTCTGGCGGAACTGCAAAAAGAATACGGGGAAAAGCAGATATAGATGAAGAGCATAACTAAAAATGATTAGTAAGTATTAGACATTTCTGCGCGACTCCTTTAGAATGAACCTGAAAGAAGCAAACAGCTTCTGATGATTCCGCTAAAACTCATTCAGGTTTATGAAAAAGGAGAAACGCAAATGAAAAAAACTTCCCGTACCCGCAAACTGATGAAATCCGTTGTCCTGAGCCTGGCGCTGGCCGCTGT
>CAJODT010000153.1 GCA_905233365.1 uncultured Succiniclasticum sp. | reverse complement strand
CAGCATTCCGCCACTGCCCGGGTCACTTCTTTTACGTCGATGTCTCTCATGTGGGTGATCCCTCCTTTTAGCGTTTTCTGATATATTTGAATATGGTGAGATATAAACCGCTAAATTTAGAAAACAGATTAAATAAGGTGATGCGTTTTACTGAGAAGCAGGCGGTGTCCGCTTACACTTCCATAAACTCTACCGCCGGCATCTGTCCCCTGTTTAAGGTTAAGATGGCAAAACCCGCGCGGCCTTTTCCCCTGGGCCGTGCCGGGCTGCCGGGGTTCAGCAGCCAGATACCGCTCATCTGCTTGAACACAGGAACGTGGGTGTGCCCGAAAATCACGATATGCTGTTCCATGCTCTGCCCCCACCAGGCCAGCTCACTGATCTCCCGGGTTTCCCCCATGTACAGATGACCATGGGTGACCCAGATTCTAAATCCTTCGATTTCCAGAAAACAATCCGGTTTGGCTTCTACCGGTCCCCTCATCACATCGCAGTTGCCGCATACGGCATACACTTTCTGGTTTGTCATGTTGTGCAGCGCGTTGCCATCCATGGCGTAATCGCCGCAATGAATCCAGCATTCCACCGGAGGCGCAACAGCTAACACCTTACGTATTGACGCCACGCTGCCATGGGTGTCGCTTATTATTCCGATTTTCATAATATAATAGACCTTCTAACTGTATCTCTTTAATCGGACGGGGTCTCGTTCATTTGCGGTTCTGCTTTCGTCTTTCCGTTCCCCTGTTGCTCCTGGGGCGGCTTCCGTCCCTGTTTGTCCTGCCGTTTACCCCCGTTTCTGTTTTGTGCTGTTTTCTTCCAGGTTGCGATGAGCTTACGTACCGCCTTGCCCCGGTGGCTGATCTTGTTTTTTTCTTCCGCCGTGGCTTCTCCCAACCCTTTGTGCAGTTCCGTGGACCAGAACAGCGGGTCATAGCCGAAACCATTGTCCCCCAGCGGTTCATGGAGCAGCATACCTTCACAGCTGCCATCCGTTTCCGCCACGATGCGGCCGGTGGGATTAGCCACCGCCAGCGCGCACCGGAAGCGACAGGTCCGGGTGATCTGGAATTTCATCTGCTGCAACAGAAGGTCGTTGTTTTCCTTGTCTGTCGCCTGGTCGCCGGCAAAGCGGGCACTGCGAACGCCCGGCGCCCCGTCCAGCGCCTTCACTTCCAGGCCGCTGTCGTCTGCGAGGCAGAATTCTTTTAAATTTTTAGCATAATAGATTGCTTTCGTTTTTGCATTCGCCGCAAAGGTCCGGCCGTTTTCATTGGGCGGCGGCAGCGGCGGATAATCTGCCAGGCATTTAAGCTCAACGGGCAGTTCCTTAAACATCTCTTTAAATTCATCCAGCTTTCCTAAGTTGGATGTGGCAATCACCAGTGTTCCCATGCGTTCCTCCTGCATGCGTAGTTATTTTAAAAGCTTCTGCAGCTCTTCTCTCGTCAGCAGAATGTTTTCCTTATTGTGGAACAGTTCCATGCGTCCCCGGCGCTCTACATACAGAGCAAATTCCACGTCGGGGATACCGAGCAATGCTTCTTCGGCAGTCCTTTTTCCGTTGCGGGGCGTCACCTCAAAGGTCACGGTCAGATGATCTTTCTCTCCCGGAGGCACCAGCCGCGCCTCAAAGTAATCGTCGGTACGGGGCGCGCTCGGATGGTTCACCCTGCCCCGCAGCAAAGCGCCGTTGTACTGCTCGTCCGGCAGATAAATGCGAACAAAAGCATCCAGGAATATCCCTTCGTCACGGCTTTGGTTTTCGTACGGTACGTCTATGCTGAATTCAATTTTATCATCTGTTTTGGAAAGCAGCTTTGCCTGCGTCCGTTTGTCTATAAAAAACACCAGCAGCTTATCGGACGCAGCATGTTTGGAAATCAGCTGCAGCGTAAACAGGATGACCAGTACGATCAGTACCAGAATAATACCCAATACAATCATGTTCTGTCCCCCTTACGCCTTGCGGTAATTTTTGATAATACAGATCGGCGTTTTCTGGCTGGCGTTGCCAAAGGGGTTGTCGATCAGGATTTTGGATACTTTGTCCGGGTCCACCCCGTCGGTCCAGCCGATGATGGCCGCCCGCTTCAGATCGTTCACGTCAGCAATGACCGCGCCGTAAACGCCGCAGGCTTCTTTCATTTCTTTCACGACTTTAAAGGGTTCCTTTGGACCGTAAACGATATGCTTATCGTAAGGCGGCATGGTTCCGGTCACATCGTCGATGAGACGGGCCTGATACCCTGCCATCTGGTAAAACACGCCTTTTTTCCCCAGCAGTTTGGTCACTGCGCCTACAATGAATGCCCACAACACCTTCGCGTTGCTTTCCGTATCGATGAGCGCCTGCATGCAGTACCAGCCGCTGATGCTCCCGTAGGACGGAAAGAAATGACACAGGGTTTTGGCCAGAAAGCCCGGCTTGAATTCCTCGCAGCGCATGGCCATCCCCTGGGTAATCGCCACCACACTTTCCGCCGCGCAAATCACGTCGTCCGGTCCGTACTTGCCCTTTCCATATTCCTTCACCGCTTCCACGATATCATCCCGGGATGTCAGGATACGGGTGGGCACCGGTATAATTTCATATTCCATGAATACATACACCTCTGATTGAATTTGCCTTCATTTTCTTGTTCAAATTACATGCTTAATTAATTTCAGGTTTGACGAATCGCTTCGGCTCCACTAAACCTCTCCGGTTTTTTCCTTTTGATAAGCCTCGTTGATCTTGTCAAACCATTCTGCGGGAAG
>CAJODT010000152.1 GCA_905233365.1 uncultured Succiniclasticum sp. | reverse complement strand
GTACTGCTTTCCCTGGTGCTGTATTATTTCGCTTTCCGGGAACTGGGAGAAAGCATGGCCCAGGACTCGGGAAATATGATCAACGCAGCGCTGGGCGGCGGCGAAGCCATGACAGCGGCCACATTTATGGCCTTCCAGGCTGCCTACACATCCTTTAATGCATCGCTGAATGCAGTGATACCGGCGGCTGAATCTGTCTCTGTGGCGAAGCCGCTGCTGGAAAACATCCAGCCTATTTTGGACACGGTACCGGAAAGCTCCGACGAGCGTCCCGACGCAGATGTACTGTCCGGGGCCATGGAGGTGCGGGATCTCCGTTTCTCCTACGGGCCGGGACTGCCCGAAGTGTTGAAGGGAATCGCGGCGGGTGAACACGTAGCCATTGTAGGAAAATCCGGCTGTGGAAAGTCCACCCTGATACGTCTGTTACTGGGCTTTGAAAAGCCCCTGGGCGGATCGGTGTTTTATGACGGGCAGAACCTGTCGGATATCAACACCGCATCCATCCGTTCCCAGCTGGGCGTCGTATTGCAGAACGGGCAGCTGATGACCGGTGACATTTTCCGCAACATTATCGGCGTCAACGACCTGACACTGGAAGACGCCTGGGAAGCGGCAGAAGCGGCCGGCATCGCGGATGATATCCGGGAGATGCCCATGCAGATGCAGACCATTGTCAGCGAAGGCAGTACCAATATTTCCGGCGGCCAGCGGCAGCGCATCCTCATTGCCCGGGCCCTGGCCATGAAACCGGCCATCATCATCTGTGACGAGGCTACCAGCGCCCTGGATAACCGGACCCAGGCCATTGTGACCGAAAGCCTTGACCGGCTGAAAGCTACCCGGATCGTGGTGGCCCACCGGCTTTCCACCATACGGAACGCGGACCGCATCATCGTACTGGATGAAGGGCGCGTGGCGGAAAGCGGTACCTTTGACGAACTGATGCAGAAGGACGGCCTGTTTGCCTCCATGGTAAAGCGGCAGGTTGCTTAACAGCGGAGGTGTAACTTTGAAACTGGATATCAGGCGCAAGGTCTTGTTTCTGGTGCTTTCCGGCAGTCTGCTGACCTTTATACTGATTACTGTATTTTTTGTGTTTAGCATGCTCCATGCCAGAAAAACACTGGATGACCAGACGGAAGAGCTGGCCGGCAGCTCCGCCGAATATGCGGCGGAATTACTGGAAACCGAAATTAAAAAGCGCATGGAAGAAACCACCCGGATGCGGGCGCAGGTTATTAACAACGGCCTGATGGAAACTGTGGCAGACGTAATATTTATTTCGGAAGAAATGAGCGATCTGTTGCAGAAAGGCGTCAGGTTTTCCGAAGAGCCTGTTCCCAATGCCATGTATACCGACGTTCCAGCCGGTAAGCCTTTAATTCTGTACAGTCCTGCCCTTGTGCAGCAGGGGGTTTCCTCCTCTTTGCAAAAAGAAATTGAACGGGCTTCCGGCATTACCGGTATGCTGGAACGCATGAGCAGATATTATCCGAATGCGTTTGCGGGATCGAAAAACGGCTACGTGCTCATGGTGCAGGAAAAAGGCGAAGCTGATGCAATCTCTTATTTTTGCGGAGAATCCGTACGGAGTTCCTACGACCCCCGGGAACGCTCCTGGTATAAGCTGGGAAAAGACGCTTCCGAACCGGTATTTACGGATGCCTATCTTGACGCCGGAACCGGCGATCTTTGTGTCTCTGTCGTTATGCCTTATTATGACGCAGGGGGCTTTGCAGGGGTTGTGGGCCTGGACTGCAGTATTCAGGATCTTTATGAGCAGATCCGAGAGACGGCCATCAGCCGTAACGAGCACTCGTTTATACTTGGGAAAAAGGGCGAGGTCATCGTTTCTTCCAGAAAAGAAGGAATTTTGTCGCCCTCCCGTGAAAGACCTGACCTGCGCCAGACGGGGGATGCTTCTCTGGCCCGTGAAGCCGCCAATATGGTAGAAGGGAAAAGCGATATCAGGGTAGTTTCGGTAGACGGGGTGGAATATTATCTGGCCTATGCGCCTCTTAAGCTGCAGGGCTGGAGCTTTGGGACTTTAGTGAAAAAAGAAGAAGCGCTGGCGCCCGCCATGGAGGCGAAGAGTGAAGTGCACGACTGGATGGAAGATTTCCGGACAATGCTGCGGAACGAGCTTGCAGGCAATACAGCGGCGCTGGCTGTAGCTTTGGCTTTGCTGCTGGCCGGTTTTATTGCTTTCAGCACCTGGTCGGCAAAGCAGTTCGTAAAGCCTATACTGGAACTGGAGGACGGAGTGAAGCAGATTGCCCGGGGCAATCTGGACAAGACGCTGTCCCTGCAGACCGGGGATGAGATAGAACAGCTTGCGGACAGCGTGAATAACATGACCGCAGCGCTGAAAACCCATATTGCTGACCTTTCCAAAATGACAGCGGAAAAGGAACGCATCACGGCCGAGCTGTCTGTGGCCCGGCATATCCAGGAAGGGATGCTGCCCAAAACCTTCCCTGCCTTTCCGGATAAAACGGAATTTGATATTTACGCGTCCATGCAGGCGGCCAAAGAGGTAGGCGGCGATTTTTACGATTTTTATCTGGTGGATGAGGACCACCTCGCCGTGACCATCGGCGACGTTTCCGGCAAAGGGGTGCCGGCTGCGCTGTTTATGGTTGTGGCCAGGACCGTGCTGCAAAACAATACGCTGCTTCTGAAAAAGGCGGAGGCCCTGGGCGAAATCATGGCCCGGGCCAATGACCGGCTCTGTCAGGTTAACGAAGAGGATATGTTTGTGACCGTCTTCACGGGAATATTGAACATCCGGAGCGGTGAGTTCTGCTATGCGAACGCAGGGCATAACCGGCCGCTGCTGCGGCACGGCAAAAGCGGTTTTGCCTGGCTGCCGAAGGCGGATACCTGTATGATGGGCCTGATGGAAGGGATGGATTTCCCGGTCCGCAAGCTGCAGCTTAACCCGGGAGACAGCCTGTTCCTATATACCGATGGGGTAACAGAAGCGATGGATGAAGAAGGAAGGCTGTTTTCCGATGAGAAGCTGGAAAATCTGCTGGGAACCGTGCCGGCGGACGCAGAGGCGAAGGACATCCTGACGCTGGTTTCCGAAGCCGTGAAAGACCATGCAGGCAATGCGGAGCAGTCTGAT
>CAJODT010000151.1:642-3469 GCA_905233365.1 uncultured Succiniclasticum sp. | reverse complement strand
GAATCCGCTGAAGCCGATTATCCGTAAAGCTACGCCGGAAGACGAAGAAACGGTGATTCAGAACCAGGTGCGGGAACGGGAGGCCTTCAATATCTGCCAGCGGCGGATCGAGCGTCACGGTCTGGAGATGAACCTGGTGGACGTGGAGTTTACGTTTGATGTCAATAAAATCATTTTCTATTTTACGGCAGACGGGCGTATCGATTTCCGGGAACTGGTGAAGGATCTGGCTTCCGTGTTCCGTACCCGCATTGAGCTGCGGCAGATCGGGGTCCGGGACGAGGCCCGGATGGTGGGCGGTATCGGCAGCTGCGGACGGCCTTTGTGCTGTGCCAGTTGGCTGGGCGACTTTGAGCCGGTGTCCATCCGCATGGCGAAAAACCAGAATCTGTCTTTGAATCCCACCAAGATTTCCGGCAGCTGCGGGCGCCTGATGTGCTGTCTGAAATATGAAGATTATCTGTATTCCAAAGAGAAAAGTAAAGGCAGGCCCCGGAAAGAATACGCGGAAGCGCCCCAGGTTGGCGCCATGGTGGCAACCAGCATGGGCAAGGGCAAGGTCACCACAGTGAACAAAGCCAAACATACGGCAACCGTTCAGCTTTCCCGGGACAATGTGGTCACCCTGGAGTGGGATGAGCTGATCGATGCGTCCCAGGCCATGGATGACGATTAAGTAAACGCTATGAGTGAAATCAGAGAAGATTATCTGCCGGGCTGCGGCTATAAAATTTACCAGGACCCGGCAGAATTTACCTTTACGACCGATTCCGTGTTTCTGGCCCACTTTCCCCACCTGGCCAATAAGGCAAAGGTGCTGGAATTAGGTTGTGGGACCGGGGCCGTCAGCTTTTACCTGGCAGCCCGGGGCGCGGCGGAAGTGACCGGGCTGGACGTGAATCCCCGGATGGTGGAGCTGTTCAACCGAAGCGCGGAAGCAAACGGGATTTTCTGGCAGGAAAGGGACGATGGAAGCGCACGGCAGGGAGTAGCGAAACTTGCGCGCATTAAGAGAGACGCATTGGCAAAGGAAATTAGCGCTGAAAGCGCAGAGAGCGCGCAACCTTTGTCGCAGGTGAGAAAAAAAGATATCTGTTGCGCTGAAGATTCCGTAACAAAAACTTTTTTCTCTAATAAACCGAAAGTCCGTGCCGTTGAATGGGACATAAAAAATATAAAGGGTTTCTGCAAAACAGAAACTTTTGATCTGGTTGTTGCCAATCCTCCCTACCGCAACAGTGGGAGGGAACGTACGATAGGAACCAGCGCCTGCCACGAAAAAACAGCAGTGCTGGAAGATTTTTTTGCAGCAGCGTCCTATGCGCTGCACAGCCGGGGGAGGTTCGCCCTGGTGCAGCTGCCGGAACGGTTTATGGAATCTATGGAACTGGCCATCAAATATAACCTGCAGCCGAAAAAACTGCAGTGGGTCCATGCGTCTGTAGATAAACCGGCCTGGATCTTTTTGCTGGAAATGGTAAAAAACGGAAGCTACGGCCTGGAGGTTTTGCCGCCGCTGATTATGTACAACGCAGACGGCACGCTGACGGAGCAGGCGAAGAAACAGATGGAGAAAACAGGGAAGCGCTGATTCATTCGTCTGCACGCTTACACTGTATAAGCGATAGCCTGAAGACATAAGCGATAGCCTGAAGGCATCAGCGATTCACACGCTGCTAAAGCATCGGTTCTCTTTTTATCACACGCTGCTAAAGCATCGGCTCTCTGCTTATGTCGGTGCGTTTGTAAATAACAAAAATAACTTGAAACGCGTAAGTGAAAGTCCTGATTTTTTTTAAAAACAAAAAAGGGGGGAACGTCATGTCGTTTATGTCAGAAAAATTTATGAAAAAGGCAAATGAGTTTTTGGCAAATCACGTTACAGACGGTATGAGTGAAGAAGAAATCCAGGAGTTGCTGAACCGGTTTATGGATGAACATAACCAAAACCTGCCGGGAAGGCTGACGGAGAAAACGGCCCAAACGGCGTCAGACTTTCTGGAACTGGCTGAAGAAGCAATGAATGAAAAAACCGCATTGCGTTGTGTGAAAAAAGCGGTGGCGCTTGAACCGGACAACCTGGATGCCAAACGTATGCTGATTACCCTGAAGCCCATGAATGATGTAGAGCGTTTCCAAAGCCTGGAAACGCTGGTACAGGAAGGAAAGGTTCTTATGGAAAAACAGGGCTTTGCGGACGAGGAAAGTATCGGGCATTATTGGGGCATATTGGAAACCCGTCCTTATATGCGCCTGTTAGATAACTATGTTCTTGTCCTGATAGAGTCAGGAATGTTTGGCAGGGCGGCGGCGCAGTGTGAAGAAATGCTCCGTCTCTGTGAGACTGACAATTTGGGGAAACGCTATACGTTAATGCATCTTTACGCTTTTTTTGAAAATGAAGCGGCGGCGCTTGGGCTGTATCGCAGATATGGCGATTATGAAGAAACACAGATGCTGATGCCGTTGTCTGTGCTTTATTACAAACTGGGCCAGTGGGATAAAGCGGGCGAATACCTGTCGCGCGTTGCGAAAATCAATAAAGATGTGAAAAAATTCTTCAAGTCCATTTTTGATGGATCCTTTGAGCAGTTTGCCGAAATGATGGGGCAGGCTGCCTATATGCCCGACACAGGGGAAGAACTGTGTGTGGAAATGATGCAAAATGAATTTTTGTTTCGCTCTACACCGGGTTTCATGATGTGGGCTGAAAAACAGTTTCAAAGCAAAAGAACAAAGAAAAAAGCATAAGCTTTACCAAAGTAACCGAATGCCCGCCAATGATGGCGGGCATTTTTGGTATGACGGGCATGCCGTCAGTCTGTGG
>CAJODT010000151.1:0-606 GCA_905233365.1 uncultured Succiniclasticum sp. | reverse complement strand
GAAACAAAAAAATATTTTATCTAAATCTTAAAATAAAATATAAAAAGAATGGAAATAAAATATCGATAAAGACATGTAAAATCGAATTATTTAATTCCTACAAATTAGTAGGATTTCGTAAAATCCCCGTAGAGCTCGTTTTATCATTTTTTCGATATAAGTGTCGCGCAGAGGCAAAAATCGCTCTACGGGGCTATACGGGCGTTTAAAGGGCATTTGTCAAAAATGGGCTTTTCAGAAAACGCTGAAAAGCCTGATTTGTCCATGTATAAATTATAGATTTACAAGAAAATAATAGGATAAAGTAGTAAAATTAAGAATTAATAAGATAAACTTGTTTTATTAGTGAATTTAAAATAAAATAAGAAAATATTACGTAATATAGCGTATAGAAGATTTGGTTTAAAGACAAAATACCCAAAATAACCGCTAAAACATCAAAAAGTCAAAGGAGCGGGTGGTATAGGATGCAGGTGGAATTTTTTTATATGTACGCGAAATCAAGTGGATAATCTCGTGAAGTGCCAAATTGTCACTTCACGGAGCGAGCATTTTTTCTCAGGACAAGATGGCGGCCGTCGGAAGTGACCGTAACAATTTACACTT
>CAJODT010000150.1 GCA_905233365.1 uncultured Succiniclasticum sp. | reverse complement strand
TCAGAAGACTATGCAGTGTGTGTTAAACGATGAGGCGAATGGTATCGTAGAGAAAATGGGACAGGCTGATGTGCTGGTGTTTGCTACACCGGTTTATTATTATGGCATGAGCGGTCAGTTAAAGACACTTTTGGACCGGGCCAATCCGTTGTTTCCGGCAGATTATCGTTTTCGTGAAGTTTATTTGCTGGTAACAGCAGCAGAGGATGAAGCGGAAACCGTGACTGGCACCCGCATAGGGGTTCAAGGCTGGGTGGATTGCTTTGCCAGGGCAAAACTGAAAGAGACAATTTTCTGCGGCGGCGTAACCGGGACAGGTGAGATTGTCGGCAACGCAGCTTTAGAAAAAGCCCGGCAGGCCGGAATGCAGGTTTAACCTAATTATTGTATGTTTGCACATATTATTACAAAAAAGCATAGCGATGTATTAAACATAAGTATTTGTAATAAAACTCGTATTTGTTATAATAAAACCATCAAGAAAAACCTAAAAAGATGTTTAGTGAAATTAGCGAAGAAAGGAATTCATTAACATGAAAAAGATGATTAGCAAAAAGAAGAAAATGATTTTGGCTGCAATGCTGGCAGGTGTAATGTCCTTGGGCGTTGTTGGTGGGAATGTATCTTATGCCGCAACTCCGGCCAAGGCTTTGGCATCTTATTCCCAGATGAAACAATCCTCTATCAGCGAACTGGATAATGATACACGGGTATTTAAGATTGACCCGTCAATCGAAGCCAAGAATGTGAGATTTACCAACCGTTTTGGTTTTGAAGTGGCCGGGCATTTGTACCTGCCGAAAAATTTTGATGCCAGCAAGCAATATAAAGCCGTGGTGGTAACCGGGCCTTTTGGTGCAGTAAAAGAGCAGTCCTCTGGTCTTTACGCACAGGAACTGGCTAAGAATGGTTTTGTGGCGATGGCCTTTGACCCGTCCATGACCGGTGAGAGCAGTGGCAGCCGCCGCAATATGGGTTCGCCGGAAATCTTCACGGAAGATTATCATGCAGCGGTTGACTTTGTATCCAACCTGAAATTTGTCAATCCCAATCAGGTAGGTGCTATGGGGATTTGCGGTCTGTCCGGCATGGCAATCACAGCGGCTGGCAGTGACAGCCGGATTAAGGCTGTAGCAACTTCGGCTATGTACGATATGAGTGAGAGCATCAGTGACCACTATAATGGTGCTTACTATACGCCGGAACAGCGGGAACTTGTCAAGAAACATATTGCTGAGAAGCGTGATGAAGAAGCCAAGACCGGCAAGTCTATCCGGGGGGCGCATGAACTGGGCGTAGATGCCAAGGGAAATGTGGAAACCTTCGATACCATGTTCCCCGATAATCTGCCTGCTGATGCCAGCCCGGTTATCAAGGATTTCTTTGGCTATTATGTCGGCAGGGCATTCCATCCCAGAGCCATTAATTCCAACAAGTCGGCTTGGGATGCGGCAACGCCTTATGGTTTCTTTGATTTCCAGCTGATGAGCAATATCGAGGAATTAGGCAATACGCCGGTTATGTTGATTACCGGGGATAAGGCACATTCCAAGTATTTCTCCGACAATGTCTACGCCAAAATCAAAGGTCCGAAAGAGGAAATCGTGGTACCCGGCGCTACGCATGTAGACCTTTATGACCAGATGGATAAGATTCCATTTGCTAAGCTGGTAGCGTTCTTCAATAAAAATTTACAGTAATATAGGAAAAGCAGGCATAAAAGTGGATAATTACCTTTTATGCCTGTTCCTAATGTGTATGGAGGAGGATATGAGCAAGAAAATTATAAGTGTGGTCATGTTGTCGGTGTTGTTGCTGCTATCCGGTTGTACAGGTGCGCAGAAGATTGGCGCAGATACCGGAAGCAAGACGCAGGCTGCTGCCCCGCAGGAAAATCAATCCATGGCAGAACCCCAGAAGGAGCAGGCGATGAAACTTGTCATTGAGGATATGGTTGTTCCCGTTACTTGGGAACAGAATGCTTCCACGGCGGCATTGCAGAAACTTTTGCCGTTGACCATCAAAATGTCACCGTATGGCGGTTTTGAGCAGGTGGGCTCTATCGGTCAAAGTATTCCCAGCGAAGATAAGCAGTTGACCACCCAATACGGAGATATTGTCCTCTATGCGGGGAACAAGCTGGTTATTTTTTATGGTTCCAATTCATGGGCCTATACACGACTGGGGCATATCGACTTGTCACAGCAGGAAATGACCGCTTTATTAAACCGCGATGAAGTAACGGTGCAGCTTATGACAGAGTGATGCAGAATTAACGGCAATATCAATCAGTATAGGATAACTCATTTTATCAACACGCCCTAACGATAGATGTTTTTTGCGTTTTATGGAGGAAAAATGATGAAACCAGTAGAAAAGAAACAGAAAAAAGTATTGGCAGCTGTACTGGCAGGCGTTATGACCTTGGGCTTTTGGGGCAGCGCGGCTTATGCAGCCGATAAGGGGGCAGTAAAAATGCAGAGTGCAGAGGTAAAGGCAGACCGGCAGATAAAGGTGGAGCAGTTAAAACTCACGCAGGAATGGGACAAGGTATTTCCTAAGAGCGATAAGGTAGACCATCGCAAGGTGACTTTTGTCAACCGCTATGGCATTACGCTGGCGGCGGATATGTATGTGCCGAAAAACGCGCAGGGCAAACTTCCGGCTATTGCGGTAAGCGGCCCGTTTGGTGCGGTAAAGGAGCAGTCCTCCGGCCTTTATGCCCAGGAAATGGCCGAGCGCGGTTTTTTGACCATTGCCTTTGACCCGTCTTTCACCGGGGAAAGCGGCGGCCAGCCCCGTTATGTGGCTTCGCCGGACATCAACACCGAAGATTTTTCCG
>CAJODT010000149.1 GCA_905233365.1 uncultured Succiniclasticum sp. | reverse complement strand
CTATGTATCTGGAAGGCAGCGACCAGCATCGCGGCTGGTTCCAGTCATCCCTGCTGACCTCCGTGGCAGTGACCGGCCATGCTCCTTATAAGTCCGTACTGACCCACGGTTATGTGGTAGACGGCGACGGACGAAAAATGTCCAAATCCTTGGGCAACGTTATCGCACCGCAGGATGAGATCAAACAGTATGGCGCGGACATTGTCCGGCTGTGGGCTGCTTCCGCCGATTACAAGCAGGACATCCGTATCTCCAAAGAGATTATGAAACAGCTGTCGGACGCCTACCGCAAAATCCGCAACACCATCCGTTACATTTTGGGCAACACCAGCGACTTTGATTACGCGAAAGACAAAGTGGCCTTTTCCGACATGCAGGAACTGGACCAGTGGGCGCTGATGCGTCTGCAGCAGCTGAAGAAGGAAGTGGAGGCTGCCTACGAAGCCTACGATTTCCATGTGCTGTTCCATGCCATCCACAATTTCTGCACCGTAGAGATGTCCAGTTTCTATCTGGATATCATCAAGGACCGGCTGTACGTTTCCAGAGCGGACGACCCGGCCCGCCGCAGCGCCCAGACCGCCATGTTCGAGATCCTGAACGATCTCATCGTCATGCTGTCCCCGGTGCTGAGCTTTACTATGGAAGAAGTATGGCAGTTCATGAAGAAACCGGCTAACGCGCCGGAATCTGTGCAGATGCTGCCCTGGCCGGAAGTGAAGACGGAATATCTTAACGCGGCGCTGGAAGAGAAGTATGATAATTTCATTGCCATCCGCAGCGAAGTGACCAAGGTGCTGGAAGGCCATCGCCAGAACAAGACCATCGGCAATTCCTTGGAAGCCAAGGTAGTGCTGTATGCGGAAGGCGAAGCCCTTGCCATTCTGAAATCTGTGGAAAAGGATTTGCCTACGCTGATTATCGTTTCCCAGGTGGAAGTGCACGAAGGCGCTGCCGGCGGCGAAGAAGCAACCGGACGCAATGACCTGAAGGTAACCGTTAAACCGGCCGACGGCCATAAGTGCGAACGCTGCTGGACCTACAGTGAGAGCGTGGGCAAAAACGAAGCCCATCCGGACCTGTGTGACCGCTGCGCTGGTGTGGTGGGATAAGCTGCGAAGGTTTTACCGTTAAATTTTTGCATAATAAAATGCCTGTATCCGTGAACTGTTTATTCAGCGGTTCGTTGGATACAGGCATTACGTTTTTATAAAAAGGCGGTGCAAATTCCGGTTTGATAACGTTGGATTGCTTCCGCTTGTTTCAGTCCCAGCGGTTCAGAATATCTTCTATGATCTGCTTCTGTGTTTTCCGTTTTTTCTTCTGCTGGGTTCGGAAGTTATTATCCTCTTTGGCAGTGGAGTAGTCGGCGTAATCGAAGTCATCGTAGCCTTTGTCATAGCTTTGGTTGTAATCGCCGCGGCCGTCGTCACAGGAAAACGGAAAAGGCAGGATTGAAACGTGTGAAGTTGTGTTGTAAGTGTTGTTGTTTAAAATAAAGCGGTTCATGATAAAGCAGTCTCCTTTATCAGGTTGTGTTGTGCAATAACGCTACCTTATATGTAACGCCAGAACGAAGAATATTTATTAAACAGGATTGCCGCAATGGTTTGGTAAAGCTTTTTATTTTTACAACTAATAGTATACCACAAATTGACAAAAAGACCATAAAGTAATAAGATTAAAAAGCATGAGACAAACATAAGACCGCATGAGATAAATAGTATTACATAACAGGAGACAAAGCCGATGAAAGAACAGGAAAAAACGCAAAATAAAACGGGATTTCCGCCGTCAAACCTGCCGAGAGATCCGGAGACGGGATATTTTCTGGATATTCCTGCGCGCATCCGGGAGATTTATAAGCATAACTGCTTTATGTCGGATTTTTTCCACATTCATATTGATGAGATCTATTGCGGGGGCGCCCAGGTCAGCCTGCATATTGAGCATGACAAGCATGCCAACCATCGTAACGTGACCCACGGCGGCGTGCTGACCGCGCTGGCCGACTCAGTGCTGGGTGTGACCGGAGCTTCCGTCGGGGAAGCGGTAGTGACAGCGAGCTTTGCCATGGATTTCATCAGCAACGTCAGCATGGACGGTACGGTGCGCATGATCAGCAACATCAAGCATCACGGACGAAGCACCATGGTTATTGTAGGCGAGATGTACGACAACAGAAACCGTCTGCTTGCCACGATGATGGCATCCATGGTAAATGTAGATAAAATTGAAGGAATTCCACCCAAGTGGTAAATAATGGAGGCTCACATGAAAACCAGTCTGATTTTAATCAATAACGATATTGTGGAGGCGGAAGAAATCAATGTGCATCCCTTTAACCGGGGGCACCAGTTCGGAGACGGCGTGTATGAGATTGTGCCCGTCTATAACGGAAAAGCCATTCAGGCGGAAGCTCACATGGAGAATCTGTTTAACGCCATGGTGCAGATTAAGATCCCCGGCTTCTATATGGTGGAAGAAATGGTGGCATTCACAACCCGGCTGATCGAAGCAGCCGAAGTGACGGACGGCTTGCTCTATACCCAGGTGACCCGGGGCATCGGACCCTACGGCCTGGATTTTCCTGAACAGTGCGAGCCGGAACTGATCATGCAGGCCGTGCCGCTAGACAGGGAAAAGCTGGCGGAACTGCGGCAGACAGGCGTGACCCTGATGACCGTGCCGGATGAACGGGCCGTGAAGTGTGAGCTGAATACTCTGAACCGCCTGCCGGAAATCCTGGCGAAGAACAAGGCACGGGTTGGTAAATGTTACGATGCGCTTTTTGTGCGGGATGAAAAAATAACCGAGTCAACGGAAGCGGCGTTTATGGTCGTGAAGGATGAAATGTTGTGGACCTATCCCATGAAGCTG
>CAJODT010000148.1:2557-5447 GCA_905233365.1 uncultured Succiniclasticum sp. | reverse complement strand
ACGTTATGTGGTATCCGGAAGAAGATGAAAGCGCTGAAGCGGAACGCGCAAAACGGCAGTTAGTGTAAGTTGTGTCATCGTACCTCATTTTTCAATTACCCGACACATGCTGACAAACCGCTGACGCGAAACCGAAGCGTCTGTTCTGTATCTCAATAAAAACCTTCCCCCAATTACACGCAGTAATTGGGGGATTTTTAGTCACGGTAGTATGTTTTGAAAATGTAATAGTCTCCTGCGCTATTTGCAACGCAGGAGACTTCAGCGTATCGTATTTTATTTTGCGTATCCGTGGGCAGCGTCATAGTCTTTGTTTTCTTTTAACGCGGCTGCCTGGGTGGCCTTGTCCCGTTCCCATGCGGCATTCTTTTCCGCATCACTTTGCTCTTTTTTCTTTACTGCCGCTTCTTCTTTCTTTTCTGCAGCTTCTTCTTTCAGCTGTTTGACAGATTCATTCTTATAACCATGGGCCGCATCATAGTCTTTATTTTCCTTTACCGCTTCTTTCTGGGTTTCTTTGTCCCGTTCCCATGCGGCATTCTTTTCCGCCTTAACCTGCTCTTCTTTCTTTTCTGCCGCTTCTTTTTTCAGCTCTTTGGCAGCTTCATTCTTATAACCGTGGGCTGCGTCATAATCCTTGTTTTCCTGCAGCGCTGCCGTCTGGGTCGCCTTATCCTGTTCCGGGCTCGGCGTTACCGTTTGCGCAAGCGCTGTAGAAGCAAACAGACAGGCCAGAACGCCTGCAACCATCATAGTTTTTTTAACTACGTGTTTCATGAAACACACCTCCTTCAGTATTTTAATTATAACACTTAACAAGAAATTTTACATTATTTTTTATAGAGCGCGGGTCACAAAAAATTCAAAGGGCGCTGACCGAAAAAACAGCGCCCTTATTCATCAGCTAATTTATGTATGCTTCCCGCTTTTCATGCCTTTTCGACTTCACTGAGTATCTTCCGTTCGAATTCAGCCGCAGGCAGCGGTGCGGAGAAATAATACCCCTGCACCAGATTGCAGCCCGCGTTCCGCAACAGGTTCAGCTGCCCTGCCGTCTCCACGCCTTCAGCGATAACAGGAACCTTCAGGGAACGGGCAATGTCTACAATCAATTCCACAAGACGGAAATCCTTTTCATTCCGTTCGATGTTCCGGATGAACGCAATGTCCATCTTTAAAACGTCAATCGGCATGGAAGAAAGCATGTTCAGCGAGGAATAGCCGGAACCGAAATCGTCCATTTCGATTTTATAGCCTTTGGCCCGCAATTCTTCAATAACCTGGATCAGCTGCTCTGCGTTTTCGGTATAAGCGGATTCGGTGACCTCCAGCTTGAGATCCCCGGCCTGCAGCTCATGCCTTGCGATAATCCCGTCAAGAGTTTCCATCAGGTTCGGGTCGAACACATCCACCCGGGAGAGGTTGACGGATACCGGCATGACCACGCCGTGCCGGCTGCGCCAGGTGGCAATCTGCCTGGCAGCTTCTTTCCATACATAGTTATCCAGTTCGGTGATCTGCCCGCTTTGCTCAAACAGGGGAACAAAATCGGCCGGTGAAAGCAGGCCCAGTTCCGGATGCCGCCAGCGGACAAGCGCCTCAGCGCTGGACAGACGCGGATGTTCCGCCTGAATATCATATTTGGGCTGGTAGTAAACTTCCAGCTCGCCCTTCTCCAAGGCACGGTTCAGGTCATTCAGAAGACGCTGATCCCGGTTTTCCCGCTGTTCCATCTCAGCGTCAAAAATCGCCGCCTGGGTTTTGAACGTTCCGCGCATCTTGTTGCAGGCGGTACGGGCCAGGTCAAACTGGGTAACCGGTTCCATATCCTTTTGCCAGGGCTTCACCCCCATGCGCAGCGAGATGTTGGCATTATGGAAGAGTTTGTCCATGCGTGCCTGGAACCGTTCCAGCTGCGCCTGCCAGTCTTCCCGGTGAGGGCTGTAGATATCAAAACGGTCCGCCTCATACCGGCTGGCTATACTGCCCGTTTCCTCAGCGAACCGGCTGATCTCATCGCCCAGTTCACGCAGTACCTTGTCCCCAAAGTCCCGTCCATGCAGCGCGTTGATAGAATGGAACCGTTCAATATTCATGACGACCGCGTCCCTTGGCTGCTCGGGATGTTCGCGACAAAGCCGGCTGGCATATACGAGGAAAAAGTTCCAGTTATACAGCCCGGTCAGATGGTCGTGTTCCGTTTCGGAAATAATCTGACGGCCTTCCTTCGCCTTTTCTTCCGACTGCATATTCCGTATCTGCATCCAGAAAACTATGGCGACAATGCTGGCAGCTAAAGCCACTACGTAACCCAGATTGTCTCTCACAAAATCGGACAACGTAACCTTCGTATCCTGGAACGCATAATTATTCAACGCGGAATTGAGAGACGTTTCCGGAACGATATGATTGACTTTATTAAGGATCGAATACAGGCAGTCGTCTTTTTTGCGGACTGCAAAAGATAAATCCCGGTTTTTGTTAGTTGTGAGGACAGACAATTTGTATTTTTCAAACAAATTGCTTTCGCGCCCAACCCGGTAGTTGCTCACCAGACCGTAGTCCGTCTCCCCGTTGGCCACTGCCTGGTAGGCGGAGGGAACATCTTTATAATACCGCGCCTTCCATTTAGGGAAATGATCCTTCAGAAAGGTGTCGTACCCTGGATTGCCTTCCACGACAGCAACCTTCATTTCCTTATCCGCTACAATGCCCCTGTGATCATCCGTACGGGCCACGGCAAACATTTCCGTACTGATAAGAGGATCGGTAATGATGATGCCCCGCTGCTCACCGTCATAGGCGCTGAGGGCGATGGGGAACACACAGTCGATTTCGCCTTTGACCAACGCCTGCAAAGCAGCTTCCGCTGTGGCATACGCCCTGGGTT
>CAJODT010000148.1:0-2551 GCA_905233365.1 uncultured Succiniclasticum sp. | reverse complement strand
TTTCTCCGCAAACGTAATATAATCCGCCAGGGCGCCCACAAGTTTTTTACTGTTCTCGTCCTGCTTACAGAAGGGGAGAAAATGATCCCGATACCCTACACGGATCGTACCGTGTTGCGACAGCCATTCCCGCTCTTCCGTCGTAAGGAACTTGTTCACGGCGCTGGACCGGTTAAACTTCTGGGTCATCTGCTGGTTAAAATCCCGGTTCTCTTCAAAAATGCGGTTCATGGCAGTGTCCAGATCGCTTTTCAAATCGGGACGGTTCTTGTTAATGCCAAAGAACGATTCCGCAAAGCCGACCTTGACTACCGGCACCACATCGGCAGAGTTGCCATAGGTGTCCAGGGTCACCAGCATATCGATTTCACCGTTTTTAAGCATCTCCAGCAGCTTGGGGGTTTTGGCCGTCAATTCTACGATGATCGGGTGCACATTATGTTTTTCGACCCACTGCTTAAAAAGCTGCTCCTGGATACTGTTCTTGTTAACGCCCACACGTTTTCCGTTAAAGGTGGAAAAGTCGTCCGGCCTGATTTCATTGTTATTGGGCGTAATAAAGACATGATATCCCTCCGCGCCCATAGCTTCTGCGGAATAGAGAATCTTTTCCGCCCGCTTCGGAGTATAGGACACATCGCTGAGGATGTCGATTTCTCCCGCAATCAGTTTTTCCAGCAGTGTTGACCAGCTGCCTTCTACATATTCATACTTCCAGCCGGTGTAGGTTGCAATGCGCTGCTGGTATTCGTAGCCGTAACCGGAGCGCCGCCCGAACTGATCCCGGTGGTGAAACGCCGAATCGTACCAGCCAACCCGCACAATCTTTTGCGCCCGTTCATGCGCATATGCTGTGAAAGATACTGCCATAGTCAGCAAAGTGATTACACTCAGCAAAACCCCGAGCATCCTTTTGCATCGCATAAAAATCCTCCTCTGTGTCCATGTATCACCATATATAAAATCGTATTATTTTACTGCATGAATATAAAAAATATATAAGAAATACATTATAAGAGCTATTCTAAATAATCAAATTACCTGTTTATTATAACACTTTTTAAGAAAATTTTCCAGCCTGAAGGAAAACAAAAATAACCACGCAAGCCTTATACCTGCGTGGTTACCGAATCTTTTGCTGCAGTCTGTTCAATCTTTTCTTTCTCCACCGGTATCTGCAAAAATTTGCGTGTGCTATGTCGGGTCTTGGTCAAAGTAAGAGTATCCATGCGGATCACCTTCTAATCTTTTCCTCACAATTCCGAAGTATTTTTTCCACCGGCGCACCTTCGATATCTAGTCCGGTCGCTTTGATTAGTTTAACGTCCTTGATATGATAAAAGTTTTGCGCCAACGCCTGTATGTACCCAAATCCATATTGTTCCGGGAAGAAGTCCCCGCCGGCCGTCGTGACATAGTACAGCCGTTCCGCCTGGCACAAGCCTTCCGGAATCCCCTCCGGCGTGTACCGAAAAGTTATGCCGACCACGTTGATCTGCTCCAGATACGACTTCAGAACTGCGGGGAAAGACAAATCCCAAAAAGGAGCAGCAATAATGATCTCATCGGCTTGCGCGAACTGCCTTGCATAAGCAAAGACAGGATTGTCAAAATCACCTTCCCGCAAAAGGCGGTCCCTTTTTTCAAGAAACGCCTCATCCACCGTCGGGAAAACACATTCCTCCAGACGCAGCCGCGTATGCGGAGCGTTCAGCGTGTTCAAAAGACAGTCCGCAAGGCGTCTTGTACGTGAGTTTTTCCGAACACAGGCATCAATATATAAGACCATGATAAAACGCCCTTTCTGATTGATTGAAAATTAAAGACAGCTAATTCCTTTGTCCATAATATCAGCCATATCTAAATAAATCCGCACATCCAATCTCCTTTCCTAAAAGAACTCTACCTTAATGATATTGAGAAAAACTTGTTCCGATTTTTTGTACCAAACGAATGATTAACAGGAACAACGACAAATTCATTCGGACATTAAAAAAGGTAGATGTTGTCTTTGATTACGGGAAAGTAGGTACATTAACCGATAAGCGGGCCCGGTAGGATGTGTCCGTCCTGTTTCCCATGCTTCCACTGTTTTTACCGATACACCTAAAAAACTGGCAAAGACCCGTTGGGTCATATTAGCATTCATCCTGATTTCACGGATTTGATTTCTGTCATATTCGGTAACGGGAAGAATGGTATATGTGATAGTACGTGCCGTTCCGTTTCCGTTTGCAAAATCAATGGCTTGTTCCAAGCCTTCTTTTAAATCTTCAAAAAGCGCGCTCATGGTTACCTCCTTCTTGCCCTTTCGGCTTCACGTAGCGATTTGACAAGCTTACGAAGAACGTTTTTTTCTTCATCGGTCAAGTTTGACTGTTCGTTTTTTGTAAATGCGGTAATCAGGTAAATGACTTCATAATCTGCAAAATCCGTATAGCAGACACGGACGCTTCCGCGTTTTCCCCTGTTTTCAACGGGGAAACGTACTTTTCTGATTCCGCCGGTTCCTTCGATGACAGGACCTGATTCAGGGTCTTTTAGCAACATG
>CAJODT010000147.1 GCA_905233365.1 uncultured Succiniclasticum sp. | reverse complement strand
AATTAGCAGAAAGAACTAAGCAACGATTGATATTTCAAGAAATGAAGAAGCAAAATAATATTGATCATGTAGTTTCTTATGCTGCTCAAGAATTATCAAATAGAGAAAAAGTGAGTGGTGTCCCTGTCGATAAGGACTGGGTAACGCGTTTTTTTGACTGATTATTCCGGTGCGGTGAAACCGCCTGTCCGGTAAATTGGAAACCGGCAGTCCGGTATTAGTAAACCGGTATTTTATAAATGCGGCGGAGCCGCCATCCCTGAGGATAAAGTCTCTGAGATGGGCGGTCGCCAAAATTGAAAGTAAAGTTATTCACTCTTTGCCGGATCCATCCCGTACACTTCTCTCATAGAACGGTACTGGGAAGCATCGGCAGGAACAATATTGATTTTATAAGCGTCATGTTTGATCCTGTCCAGAATTGCTTCTGCCAATGGGCTCTCGTCGCCACCAAGTTGGTCGTACCAACCGGCAGGTTCGTATTGTGAGCAGAAAATTGTTGAAGACCTTTTTCTCCGTTGATGAAGCAGTTCCAGAATGTCGTGCTGTTCAGTTTCGTTAGGTTTCAAAAGAAGCCATTCGTCAAGAATCAGCAAAACAGGCCTGGCATATTTTGCCAGCACTTTCTTATAGTTCCCTTCGGAACGGGCCATATCCAGTTCCAGCAACAGATCCGGGAGCCGTACATATTTGGTTTTGTACCGCTGCTTGCAGGCTTCCATACCAAAGGCACAGGCCATATACGTTTTCCCGCTTCCGGTTGCGCCAGTAATGAAAATATTCCGGTACTCTGTAATATATTCGCAGGTTGCCAGCCGTTCAATTAAATTACGGTTCAGCTTGCGGCCGGACGTGTAGTTGATATCCGAAATATAGGCTTCTGGCTGGTCGAATCCGGCGTTGCGGATAAGGCGTTTCAGCCCGTTGCTTTTCCGGTTATTATATTCGATATCCACCAGAAGAGCGAACCGGTCTTCGAAAGAAATGTCTTTCATTTTCGGATCGCCAATCTGTGTGATATATGCATCTGACATAGAAGTTAGGCGCATTTCCAGTAATTTATCGATAGTACTCTGGTTCGTCATTTTCTTTACCTCCTGTAGTACGCAGCGCCCCGTGTGATGGCGTGCTTGTTGTGGGTGACAGCATTTTCGGAAGCTTTCAATTCCCGGTCTATCCGTTCTTTCCCGGCCACTAAAATATTTTTAATACTCTTGTAGCTGGGTGTGGCCGTATAGGAAAGCGCTATCTTACAAGCGGCTTCCAGACGCCGGGCAGAATATTTTTCCGCCAGCTTCAGGATTCCCATACAACTACGGTATGACTGCTGTTCCACCCGTTTGGAGGAAAGAATTGCATTGACCACGTTATATGTATTGTTACCAATCCGCTCAGCCCAGGTACGAAACCTGTCGCCGTTCCACTCCAGAAATTTCTGGTGGTCCGGAGGCATGTGTTCCGTTACCGTGCTGTATTGACCTTTCCGTCCATACAGGCGGCCATGGGATGCAATGCGGTTATGGTTATAGAAAATCTCGACTACCTTTTCGGTTAGCCGCACATCTACCTTGCGTTTTATAAATTCGTAAGGGACAGAGTATAGCATTCCGTTGACAGATATGTGATAATTAAACTGAACTGTTGCTGACTTCCATTCAGCCAGTTCATAGGGGGTAGCCGGTAATTTTGCCAGCAATGGCAGTTCTTCGTTGCGGAAGATCTCATATCTGCTGCCCTCCTTCTTTTGGAAAGGGCGATGTGAGAATGCTTCCAACTTTTTCCTGATAGCTTTGTTTAGTTCAGCCAGGGAGAAGAACTGCTCGTTGCGGAGCGCTGCCGTGATCCATGTGGAGATAACGCCGACAGCGCCTTCTGCGTTCGCTTTATCTTTAGGCATCCTGACACGGGCCGGTATGATGGCGGTGTTATAATGTTCTGCCATCTCATGGTACACCGCGTTGACCTGCTGGTTATACCAGTCGTTGGTATGGATGACTGCGGTTTTGCAGTTATCCGGCACAAGGATACGGGTTACGCCGCCAAAGTATTCATACATGTGAACGTGGGCGGTAATCCAGGCCTGTTGTTTCTCATTGAGGAATGCTTCCACATAGGGATACTGGCTGTAGGTCATGACGCCTACAAACAGCCATGCCTTGGTAATTTCGCCGGTATCCGGGTCAATGATCTGCGCCGGATCTCCAGCCCAGTCCACTTCAATCTGTTCGCCGGGCTTGCGGTTGATGTGCATGGTGGCACGCCGTTTCTGCTCATCCTGCTGGATGTGGTAGCAGAACTGCGAATACATGAGAGGCGTTTCACCAGATAAACGGCATTCTTCCATGTATTCTGCCCAAAGGAGCTTTTTGTTGACTCCGTTGCGAAGCAACTCCTTCTGGATGTAGTCGAAGTCCGGCATCTTTCTTGGCTGTGTTTCCCTCACATTTTTAGGAAACATAAGTTTTTCAAGTGCCGAATCCGTCAAAGTTACATCCAGCGGCCAGGTTAATTTTAACTCCTGGGCACGCCGTTGTACTTTGACTACAGTTTTTTGCGAAGCCTTGATGCTTTGCATAATGGTTCGCTGTGAAAGTCCTAAAGCTGTTAGCCGAAGGATTTCGCGATACTTGGTCATAAAGATGACCTCCCTCATAATGAATTTACATCTTACGATGTATAATTCAATTATAAGGATTTGTTAAAGCGATTTCCTGTTCCGGAATGCCGATTTCCAATTAACCGGAATAGTGATTTCCTAAACCCGGACTGGTGATGGAGTTCAGCCCGGAATATTCATTAAAGCTTCTTGTGTTTGGGCGTTTAATTCTTCTGCTCTCTTCGCAGATGCATTAGCTTGATAGACGGCAAACCAACCTATAAAAAGAGAAAGAATAG
>CAJODT010000146.1 GCA_905233365.1 uncultured Succiniclasticum sp. | reverse complement strand
TACGAACCAAATGCCGATCTGTTTATCGCCTTCATGATACACTTCCATGTGATTGTAAAAATCCTGTACCTCTACTGAATTTTCCGTTCTCGTCTGCACCGGCGTCCATGTTTTCTTTTTTAGCTTGTGTTTTTCCGCAAAGCAAACACCAGTGATAAGCAAGGCAAAAATAATTGATAACGCAAAAATCTTTTTCATAACCATCCCCTCCTGCTTTTTTATTTTACAATATTTCCTGGGAAATTGCATTAATATATTCCTTAATATTTTTCACAAGCTGCATTTACATATATCTGCCCAATAGTATAGAATATAATTGATTAATTTAATAATACATTTTAGATAATTCTTCACGGAGAGCAACTTAAATGGAAGATAAAATTTTACTGGTTGATTATTTCGAACGTGTCGTAGGAACGCCGGAAGAACAGCCTTACTTTGAAATGGTTTTGTATCAATATACCGAAGCAAAATTGCTGCTGGAAAAATATGTTGACGGCGGAACTGACGAAGAAATGCTGACAAGCTATCACGTACCCGCTGAAGCGTATAAAAAAGCCCTTCAGGTCATCAAAAAGTATGATATGGCCTCCTGGAATTCCCGCGATGACTGCTTCCCGCTGGACGGCAAGCTCTATGTCTGCAAATTCAGCGAAGGACCTAACTTTACAAGAGTTTCCTCTGATTCCATGCCGGAGGAAGGAAAACAGGCTTTTAACGAACTGTATAAAATTCTTTCTGGCTATGCCATGGATAAATATCTTGCGGAATTGTAAAAGTATTTGTGTTTCTACATAAATAAAAGATTACAGGAGCCTGCTTACATGTCCCTCATTGATAAAAATACGATTCACCATCGCACTGACGCTAAAAATTTTATAGAAGATTACTGGACCAAACGGTCTCCGGAATTTAAAAAGCTGCGCAGGGAAGAGTTGCACAGTAAAAAGAACGAATTATGGAAAGAGGAAATCTGTAGACATTTCCCGCCTGAAAAACCATTGAAAGTTTTAGATATCGGCTGCGGCTCCGGTTTTTACGCCATCCTGCTCAACAAACAGGGTTATGATGTTACTGGCATCGACCTGACAGAATCCATGATTACAGACGCTAAGACGCTGGCAGAGGAAGAGCAGTGCCAGGCGCAATTTTTGGTTATGGACGCGGAGAACCTGCAATTCCCTGATGATACCTTTGACGCAATCGTGTCCCGCAATGTAACCTGGAATTTGCCTCATCCGGAACAGGCTTATGCTGAATGGGTGCGCGTGCTAAAAAAAGGCGGCATACTGCTGAACTATGATGCGGAATACGGAAAACATCACCACGATGAGTACGAGAAAGAAGCAGTTTATTCCCATAAAGCAGTGACAAAAGAACTGGTAGAGCAATGCCATCAGATTTACCATATGCTGGACGTCAGTCTGTATGACCGTCCCCAGTGGGATTTGAAAGTGCTGCGAAAATTGGGTGTTACGTCCTGCGAAGCAGACCTGACAGTGAGATCACGGCTTTACCCGATCAAAGATAAGTTTTATATTCCGGCCCCTCTGTTTGGGGTTTATGCGGTAAAATAAAAAGGAGGAAACGTTCATGGCTAATTTTTGTGAAAACTGCGGCTCGCCCTTAAAAAGCGAAAATAGGTTCTGCCCGAATTGCGGGGCGCCTGTAAAGAGCGTTGAGGCATCAGACCCTGTAGCTCCTGTTCCGCTCAATTCTTCTCCTGCAGCACAGTCCACGCCTGAAAATACACCGTCTTCAACTCTTTCTTCTGCCGCTGCCGCGGATGGCGCATCTTCCACGGGTGCGGCTGTCGGCGCCGCAGCCGCTGCAACAGCTGGGGCTTTCCATCCGGAGACGGCGCCGGAAAAACCGCAGGAAGCTTTTGTACCACCACAACAGAATCCGTATCCGGACCAGCAGCCTGTTCATAATGAAGCAACAACAGTCAACAGACCCACCCCTTCTTCTCTGAGACAGGAAGCTGAACGGGCCTTTCCTCATTCTGGTTACAGCCGTCCAGAAGAATTTGCCCGGGGCGGAACAGGACCGAAGTATGAGCCAGATGAAGATTTCCGGTCCATGTTCCTGCGTTTTGATAACAGGCTGAATCGCAAACGGTATATTAAGCGTTCTTTAGCCCTTATCGGAATCGGCGTGATACTTATTATCATAATGGGCATAATTGCAGCATTGATAAATGTTAATCCTAAAGTGCTCGGCCTGCTCATTTCTGTTGTTTTACTTATACCCAGTTACTCATTAATGATACGACGTCTTCACGATTTGAACCGGCCCGGATGGTGGTGCATTCCCAGTATCATTCAAGTGGTACTTCACCTCTTCACAAGTACTTCTAATCCCGCTAATATGTCGTCCATGCCGTCGCTTTTTGGAGGAGTTTTATCTTTAGTTAACTTTGCCATTGCAATCTATCTCCTGTTCTTTAAAGGAACGGACGGTTTCAATCAGTATGGCCCCGATCCTTTAGAAGCACAAAACTGACCGGTTAATTTCTATGGAATATTATTTCAAAGATTTCAGCGTCCTGCAAAATGAAAAGCCGTTACCAGCAAATAACCAAAAGCAGTATGCGCAGTTTGACAAAACGATTGCGGCAGACACGTTACGCTTTCACAAAAGCATGCCTTCCTATGCGCCTACTCCTCTCGTTTCGTTAAAAGAGCGGGCGAAGTCAGGCCATGTCAAAAAGATTTATTGCAAAGACGAGTCGCACCGTTTTGGTCTTAAGGCCTTTAAAGGGTTGGGTGGCAGTTATGCCATGTTCCGCATTCTCTGCGAAAAGCTGGGGCTGGATTACAAAACCGTTGATTATCGCTATTTCCAAAAAGAAGAAACCCGGAAGCAATGCGCAAAGTTTCATTTTGTCACAACTACCGACGGCAATCATGGCAAAGG
>CAJODT010000145.1 GCA_905233365.1 uncultured Succiniclasticum sp. | reverse complement strand
ACGATGATCATGTTTCGGGTTCCTTCTGGTTTTCGGTCGTGGACGGAATGATGCGGCAGAGGGGCTTGCGGGGACGGAATCCACCCCGCTTTACCGCATAGCCGTCGACGCCGCGTTTGCGGTAGTCGGAAATCCAGCGCGAGGCCGTCGCCGGGGCGAGCCGGAAGCCAGAATAATTTTCATGATTGTTACACCTTCATCATTCGGATATAAGCTGTGAAAGCATAAAAAGTTTTTCTTATTACATCACTTTACTGTGAAAGCATAAAATGCTTTTTCTTAATAACATCACTTTAAATTTAAATCACGTTACATCATTGCATAGCTAATCTATTCTATTTTACCACATTCTCCGAAAAATGTTACATATTATAGAAATAATTTTCCTAAATTTTTTTGCCGATTTCACAAACTATGCAAAAAAAATCGCCTGTCACATGACAGGCGATACTACACAACACGAATCCTATGAAATTGCGTTTTGAAATGCAATGACTTCTATACTATGAAATTTCATTATGAAATGCGCTTCTATCCTATTGAATTTGCGTTCTGGAATGCAATGGCTTCTTTCGGCTCCAGGGGCTTGCTGAAATAATACCCCTGAATGGTGTCTGCGCCAAATTCTTTCAGACGTTCATACTGCCAGCCGGTTTCCACGCCTTCGACCACCATACCCTTCCCCAGATCGTGGGACAGGTTGATGACATCTTTGATGACGGAGTCGTTTCCTTGCACCAGGTAGTTGTTTACCAGGGATTTGTCCAGTTTGATGGTTTCCACCGGAATGTACGTCAGGTATCCCAAGGCGGAGTACCCGATGCCGAAGTCATCCATGACCAGACGAATTCCCGCTTTCCGGAAACGGTCCAGCAGGAGTTCGGCATGAACCGTCCGATCCAGGAATACACTTTCCGTAATTTCAATTTCCACAAGATTGGAAGGAATATTATACCGCTGCAGCATTTCTTCCAGGAAAGACACATACTCCGAATCGCTGATCTGCCGGCTGGAGTAATTGATGGAAACCGGCTGCAACGGATACCCCAGTCCTCTCCAGACAGCCATCTGCCGGATGGTAAGCTCGGTGGTGATACGCCCGATGCGCCAGATCCAGCCGTTCTTTTCCGCTACCGGGATAAACTGGGCGGGGCCGATTTTGGAGTCTTTCATGCGTACCAGCGCTTCATACCCGCTGACAAGTTTTGTCTTAACGTCCACCTTGGGCTGGTACAGCATATAAAACTTGTCGTTTTCAACGGCATCAATCAGTTTTTCACTGATGGTATGCTCTTCGTGGGCCCGGTCCTTCAATTCTTTGGAATACACGTAGACCTGGTTCTTGCCGCGCCGACGTGCTTCGTCCATGGCGTCTTCCGCATTGGCGATCAGATGTTCCGCTTCCAGGTTATCCACCGGCAGGGCAATGCCCACGCTGGCGCTGAGTTTCAGGAAAATATTATCCAGGATGATAGGATCCGAAAACGCTTTCAGGATTTCCAGTACGGCCGGATGATCGCTCTTCGCCACCAGGTCCGGCATGAGGAATAAAAACTCATCCCCTGCATAACGGATCAGTTCCATCCGCCATTTTCCGGAAATGGTTTTTAACCGTTCCGTCAGGGTAAGAAGTACTTTATCCGCAATCTGCGTTCCATAGGTGCTGTTGACATTCCGGAACCCGTCGATGTCTGCCATGACCACGGACCAGTCCGTGGAATTCCGCATAATTTTAGACAGCAGCGGTACCGCAAGACGACGACGCCAGATACGCAGATCCGCATCGTGGGTGGTCTCATAATTCAACAGCTCTTTTTCGTCTTCCACTTCCCGCTTCAGATAATAAATGCAGTTCTCACGGTGGTTGAACCCGTTATAGATGGCCTTCGCCATTTGCCTGCAGGTATCGTAACCGCAGCTGGTGCAGTTAATGTTGCGGGACTCTTCCGTAAACTTGCGCATGGAGTTGAAGATCTTTTCCATGTCCTCTTCCAGCGGTTCGCGGACATGGCAGGCTGCGGATCGGTCTGTATATTCACGGAGATAATCATCCAGACGCAGGGAGGCGAACTGTCTGTTCAGGGCGTCCATGCGCTCCTGCGCCGAAAGGTTCCGGCCCCAGGCGTCGTTTTTATTATTATTCTTCACGCTTTCGCGAATCTTCAGCAGATTATACAGCGCCTTGTCTGTGGAAGCCATGCTAAGGTCCACAGCGGTACCGCAGATGCAGCCCTTTTCACAGTTCAGCGCGTCAATCATCAAAAACGGAGTCTCTCCGTCCGCAATCAGTTTTGCGTTTTTATCCAGATAGCGGTACATGCGTTTTTCACCGCTGATTTCCCGGATAAAGGCTTCATCGCCAACCAGCCATCTTACATTTTCCATAAGGCCGCCGGGGGTCGGATAATATGCGCCCAACCCGTAACCGATCTCGTCCGTTACCGGTTCCCCTTCAATCTGATGCGAACGTACATACTGCATCAGGTGTTCGAAAGTGACGTTATACTGTACCAGGCCCTTGTTATGGGGGTCTTCGATTTCCATCTTCTTGGCGATACAGGGACTGATAAACGCGAATTTATCGGTAATTCCCATTTCCTTCCGGGCATAAATCGCGGCACACATGAGGGGGCTCTGAACCGGGAACAGTTTCGGGAGCAGTTCGGGATGATACTTTTCGATATAAGCTACCACAGCGGGACAGGGCTGGGATATGCCGCCGGTGAAACCGTATTGCCGGATATAATTGATGTAACCCCAGGTGGTGATATCCGCGCCGAAGGAAACGTTGATGAAACGTTTGACGCCGAGCTTTTTCAGTCCGCCCAGCACCTGCTCGTATTCATCCGGATAATTGGCCTTAAAGGCCGGGGCAATCAGAACAGAAATACTGTCGCCCTTCTGCAGGTCGGCAAAAAAGGCGACCGTATCGTCGCGCCAGGAACGGGCATTGTGGTCGCAGGCATCAAAGCACGCGCCGCAGGCGACACA
>CAJODT010000144.1 GCA_905233365.1 uncultured Succiniclasticum sp. | reverse complement strand
GCAGGCGGTCGGCCAAGCGGTGGGGCATAACGCAATTTCGCTTATTATTCCGTGCCACCGTGTTGTCGGAGCAAACGGCAGCCTGACCGGATATGCAGGGGGAATCGATAAGAAAGCGAAACTGTTAGCGCTGGAACAAGTGGATATGTCGTCGCTTTTTGTGCCCGGGGCTTTGAATGCTTCGGGATGAAGCAATTTGATGGGGCAAAGTCACCCTGCAAGTGGGATAGAGAAATCCTTGTTTAGCGGAGGTATTTCGTGATTCGTAATATGGTTTTTGATATTGGCAATGTGCTGATGGATTTCCGTTGGAAGGAGTATATGCGGTCTTTGTTTGGCGAAGATGAGACACTGATACAGACCATTAACCAGGGAATCTGGCATAACGGCTGCTGGGCCGCCATGGACAAAGGTGAGATGGACGGCGCCGCAACGTTGCGAAGCGCTGTTGCTTTTGCGCCCCAATATGAAAAAGAAATCAAATTGACGCTGGACAGTGTCGCCCATGCTTTTCATAAGTTCGAGTATTCAATTCCATGGATACAGGAACTGAAACGCATGGGGCTTAACGTATATTATCTTTCCAATTATTCCGCGTTTTCTGTTGCAGCCAATCCGGACGTATTGGACTTTATTCCCTACATGGACGGCGGCGTATTTTCGTTTGAAGTGAAGGCTGTGAAGCCGGAACCGGAGATTTACCGCTGCCTTTGTGAAAAGTTCGGCCTGAAACCGGAAGAATGTCTCTTTACCGACGATGTTCCGGCAAATGTGAAGGGGGCGCAGGCCTGCGGATTTCATGGCATTGTGTTCGAAGGATATGAAAAAACGTATCCGCTGATTATGAAAGCGCTGCGTTGACGAATACGTCGTGTTCTTAACAGTCGTTTAGGAAGTTTTTTATTTTGTAAAAGTGAGGAATTCATTATGGAACTTCGCCAGCTTTTATATTTTGTCACCTGCGCTCGCTGTGGGTCGCTGACAACGGCGGCAGAGGAACTTTATACGACACAGCCCCATGTCAGCATGGTCATTCGCGAACTGGAAAAGGAACTGGGAACGCGCCTGTTTCTGCGCCGGTCTAACGGTGTAGAGCTGACGGAGGCGGGTGCGCGGGTCTACGGCTATGCGCAGGACACGCTGCGAAATGCCGAACTGTTCCGTTCCGTTGGGTGCGAGCAGCGGGAACATTCGCTGCGCGTGCTGACAAACAACAGCAGCAACATGGCGGTCATGCTGACGGCGTTTTACAACGAGCGAACCCGTAACGAAAAAAAGGAGCCGGGGCTTTATTTGCAGTTCACGGAATGCGGCATTGAAAAGATGATAGCGCTTCTTTCCGCCAACGAGTATGACCTGGGTTTCCTCTTTGTTCCGGATACAAAACGTTCCGCGCTCCGCTATCTGATTGACCGGCGCCAGCTCATATTTACACCGCTCCTTGACACAGATCTTGTTCTTTATGTAGGAAAAGGTCATCCGCTGGCCAACCGTTCTTCCGTAACCCCGGAGGAACTGGCATCGCTTTCCTTCATTCAGTTGGAAGACGATTTTTTCACCGTGGAAGATCTTTTGACAGGCTCGCCTGCGTTCAATAAACAGACGCTGGCCATCCGCCGCGTGGTGCGGACTAACAGTGATCACATGATGATCCGTATGCTCGAAAAAACAGAACTTTGCAATCTGGGCAGCTATTGGCTCAGGGATACCTATCGACAATACGATTTCCGACGCATACCTGTAGAAGGCATGCAGGGGCGCATTGCTTTCGGCTATATCTCGCGCAAAGGGGAACCGCTGGGGGCGGATACGGCTGACTTCCTTACATTCCTGCATCGCACATTACAGTCGGACGCGGTGGGAGCAAGTTAAAATACTGATAAGAGTAACCGATTCTTAATGCATTTACAAGCTGAACGGCGCTTGGAAAGTTTTAGCGACAGAGCCATAAGGATTTCTTATACCTAAGCATAAAAATCACACCATATCGAAAATACGTCTTATTTGCTATACTTTTTTACAACAAGAAGATAGCAGGGAAGGCGTTTTTTTCATGAAAATTTTTTCTTGCAGTAAATCGAAACAGGAATCAATCTCAATAAAAGACGGAAATTCATCCGGGTCGCCGGAAGAAGCGGCTACGGGTGAAGTGCGCATGGACGTAGGTCCAATTCACCGAAAACTGCTGGCGTATGCCGCACCGCTGCTCCTTATGCAGCTTCTGCTGCAGTTTTACAATATTGCTGACTGTGCCGTGGTCGGACGGTTTGGCGGCGCATTTGGGCTTGCTGCGGTTGGCGTTGCCGGGCTGGTGCTGGCGGTACATATCAATTTCTTTATCGGTTTTGGCGTCGGCGTCACGTCTGCTGTTTCGCGGCTCTTTGGCGCGCGGCAGTATGACAAGCTGCGTCAGGCCATTGCCACATCGGTGGCGATTGCGACGGCCGCAGGCATTCTCCTGACGCTGATGGGGGAACTGCTGGGCCAACGTTATTTATTATGGCTCTCCTGTCCGGCCGAAGCGATGGGTGACGCGCTTTTGTATGCCCAAATCTGTTTCCTTGGTCTGATTCCGCAGCTCGTGTATAATGTTTCCAATGGCGTTTTGCGTGCCCTTGGCAATACGAAAACACCGCTCTATTTTCTGGCGGGCTCGGCTGTTTTGAATGTAGTTCTTGATCTTGTACTGGCTGTGGGAATGAACTGCGGTCTGGAAGGCGTTGCCTGGGCAACGGTGTCCGCACAGTGGGCGCTGGGACTTGCCATGCTGTGGCGGCTTACGCGGCTCGACGAACGTTTCCGGCTTACTGCCGGTACAACGCTTCTGCCCATGTCCGAACTGTTCAGACTGTTGCGACTCGGTATTCCGTCGGGCATGCAGGCCGCTTTTATGAGCATTTCCTCCCTGCTGATCCAGATCAGTATTGACGGTTTTGGGCCCGCGGCCATGGCGGGCATGGTGGTCTATGCGAAAATCTAAGGCTTCCTGTATTATCCGGCCTTTGCCTATGGTATGGCGCTGACGGGTTTTATCGGGCAGAATC
>CAJODT010000143.1 GCA_905233365.1 uncultured Succiniclasticum sp. | reverse complement strand
ATCAATTTACATGGTAACGGCAGCAGTTCAGGCATTCAGCTTCTCCTGAGTACAGGTGTGTAATGACAGAGAAGGGGAGCGTCGTTGCCTGGCCTGTACCAACGGAAAAAAATTACAGAAAATTATTTGTAAAACAGGATTGAAAACCAGCTCTTATTCTGTTACAATAGGACAGTGATTGATAAGAAGAATCACCCTGTGCAGAATCAGATGCCAACTGCCGCGACAGCGTTGGCCGCCGACCCATAAATTGTATTGAAAACGTTTTGGAGGTTGGTTCTGGCTTTTGGCTTTTGGCTTTTTGCTTTTAACAAACACCTGTTTACAGAATTTTATTTTTACGTCATATCATATGATTTGTTTCCCGTGTTATCATACTATTGCGCAATATATGATTCTCCCGTCAAACCCACTTCTTTCCAAAAATAGAAAATAATGCACAAAATTATGACCTGAGAATGGACATTTGGGCTTTACACAAGCCGATTATGGTTATAAATGGGTCGTGTTTTGTGTAATTTGCCGACAAGCACTCTATTGACGGGTAAATCATATATGATTTGCCGGTCAATAGATTTGCGAACCGCTGTATGTAATAGCAAATAATGCTGTTCACTCCACAGTATAATGTGGTGTCAGGTTCTTTTGACGGGTAAGTCATATATAGAGTATCTGTATCCATTCAGAACCGCTTCGCTGGGTTCTGAATGGAGAAACTGCGCTCCGCTCTGCCACAAGGGCATGCTTTGGCAATCGCACGGGCGCTTTGCGTCCGCACGTTCGCTTCGCGAGAATCATTTTCGCCCGTAGGGCGTGCCTTTGGTATGGCGATACCCCCAGAGCACGGTGAAACACGGTTTTACCCCCAGGGCACGGTGTCGCCAAAAATGATTAAATCATACTCGCCCTGCGACGCGAAGCTAGTCCTTTAGGGCGGCGGCGAACTCTGCGAGGCAACGGGGGTTCTGAATAGTTACGAGTTTCTTATCATAATCTGTAAACTTTTGTTTTAAAAACGCCATGTTGTCTCCTGCACAGGCTGTATTTTTACTGAGAATATTTCAGCGCCGGATTCGGCGCCCGGTCTGTGACAGGAGGCTGCGAGTATGCGTGGTAAACGCTTTTTTTCCCGTGCTGTAAAATTTGTCTTTTTGGCAATAGTATTGTTTATTCAGGCGACGCCAGTAAATGCTTCCGGGGGCTGCTCCGTGACGATTCTTCCAGTGGAACACGGGCTATGTACTTCCAGCACAGGTACGGCGAAAGCCGGGGAACTGGTTACGCTCACCGTTATGCCGGATGAGGGTTATGAGTTGAATAATCTGGTCGTCAGAGCGGGACAGAGCGTAATCGTGGTTACGGACCTGGGGAACGGCTGCTATACTTTCCTCATGCCGGATCAGGATGTGGAAATCAGGATTGCCTTTACCGAGGCGGAGGAAGCCGTCACTTTTGTGGATGTTTCGGAATCGGCCTTTTACTATGCCGCCGTACAATGGGCCGTGAAAAACGGCATAAGCGGCGGAACCGCGCCGCTTACGTTCTCTCCCTTCGATGACTGTACCCGCGCACAGATTGTCACTTTCCTATGGCGCAACGCCGGAGAGCCGGAACCCTCTTCCAGAGCTTCCGCCCCGGAATTTAAGGATGTGGACGCAAACGCCTACTATTACAAAGCCGTACAATGGGCAGTGGAACAGGGCATAACAAAGGGTACGGAAGAAAATAAATTCAGCCCCGGAGATACTGTCAGCCGGGCGCAGGCAGTAACTTTTCTTTACCGCTCTGCAGGTTCACCCAAAGAAACGGGTTCCAGTGGTTTTGTGGACGTGAAGGGGGACGCCTATTACGCCGACGCCGTAAACTGGGCTGTGAAAAACGGAGTGACACAGGGTACCTCCAGAAACAATTTCAGTCCCGATGAACCCTGCGTTCGCTGTCAGGTCGTCACATTTCTTTACCGCTATTACGGCGAAGGACAGTAAAAAACAGGCAAGTAATTCGGGGACTATAAGTAATTCAGGGACTGTAAATGAGCAAGTCTGAAAAAATGCACAAAATCGCATAGGCGTGCCGCAAAACCGCAGCGCGGTTTTGCAGCGAAGTTCTTTTCGCTTCCTTTTCTTTCAAGAAAAGGAAGAAAAAATGTTGCACAATTTTGCAATATTGCAAAGCGTCAAATTAGCTTGTTTATAGTTCGACTTATAGTACAATTTATAGTTTAAAAATTTTACTTTGCGATTTGAGTCGTTACATTTCGGAAAGTTAATTCAGGACAGGTTCAAGATTGAACCTGTCCTGTTTCTGTCAAATATGCTTATTTGCAATATTTTTCTGTTTCTCTTGATTTTTGTTCCTTTTTCTAAAGAAATGCCTTACCGCCAGCGGCTCCACCATAAATAAAAGGTAACTGTAACGATTCAGAACCCCTCTGCCTCGCAGGGTTCCGCGCCGCAGCGCGGAATAAAATTATAATAAAATTATAATAAAATTATACTCGAAATCGGGCTGTAGAGCAAACTGATTGATTTGCTGCTATATGCCACAGTTCGATGACCTTTCGCCTAGCGAATCCTTATGAGCAGAATAGTGTTGCCTTCCGGCTTGTTGTGCTTAATATATAATGACTCCTTCGTCAGCGTCATCCTGAGACGGGAGCGGAATACTGGCAATCTTTTCAAAACTCTCCAGACTGATGACCTCAATTGTTTCCTGAGATACAATATAAATCATGTCCCCGATATACAGCCCGCGAGTGACCCAGCTCCAGCTCTCCAGAGGAATTTCCGCCTGCTGTACAAATCCGTCTTCCTCATCGTAGGAGAAAATATAGTAACTTCTGTCTCCGGGGAAAGCGATGAGATTTTTACCGCTGTCAATGAGAAACGCCTTGTGGTTGTACAGCGCCACACTGCTGCGGCAGTCTGTGAGAAGCGTGTTTATATCTACAACGTCGGTTTTATCGCTGGTGTCGAACATGACCAGTTTCATGGCGCCGGTACGCCCTGTTTCCTCGTTCGCTTCAAAACCCGCGCCGAAGAGCAGGCTGC
>CAJODT010000142.1 GCA_905233365.1 uncultured Succiniclasticum sp. | reverse complement strand
GATACAATCATTGTGAAATTTCTCACAGTGCGATTGGTTCTGTATTTGACTACATGTACCGCCAATATGAAGCAGAACGGCTGGCTTTTTTGAAACGGCATAAACGTGTTTCGGAATATGACTCGGAAAACCTAATGCACGGCTTGATCGAAGAAGTGTTATCAGACACATATCAAACCCTCGGCGTTGTCTCCAATTATCCACTATACCAGCTGATCAGGGATCGCTCAAGGCTGAACGACGAGGAGAACCGATATGTCCAAACCAGTCTTTCCATGAAATGTCTCCTATTGACCTCCTAATTTTTCCTTTGTTATAAATTTGCCGAATCCCTATTCCACCGTAACATCCCGGTATTCACAGTTGTCCTTTTCGTTTTCGGCAACAATCAGCGGACATAAATTTTACAGATGTTCCTGTTAATACCTCAATACCTTGTCCGCCTTCGGTTGGAACGCCTTGTCATAGTCCAGGCCGTGGCCGCCGTCATGCTCTGCCAGAAGCTTTCCGTACAGCTCACGCCAGTCCGCAAAGACGCGGTCGGCGTTACCACGCAAGGTATGTGCAAAGGCCTCTTTCGACTGGCCGGCCGAAGACGCAACCAGTTCCATGGAACGCTGTTCCTCTTTATGCGCGGCCTCCCGCACCCTGGGAGCAATCGCACTGTAATAGCCCTTGGTCAGCGTCGTTACCTGCTGGGCAATCCACCAGGCCTTTTCAGGGTCAAATTTCGTGCGGTCATTCTTCGCATAGGCTTCGGGAAGGGGCGCTACCGCAAGAGGAATATACGTGCTTTCCGCCGGAGCGCTCATGGAAAGCCAGAACATAGGTCCGGGCAGTTTATCGTTTACCTGGGTGATCCATGTATAGGCAGTGTTTGAACTTGTGATGGAACGTTCCCATTTTGTCTTTCCATAGCGGTAGGGCAAGGCAAAGGGTCCGGCGTTCTCTCCTTTGCGCCGGTCAAAAGCCGTCCCTTCGTAGGCATCGCGATGTAAATCCATGATTTCCGCCAAGGTCAGCGGATGATCGGGACGAACAGAGAAAGGATAGGCCTCTGTATCCCAGTTCTTTACCTTCGCCGGCAGATTTGCCGAGGGAGCGACAAGGGAAAGGGCGCGCCAAACTCTTCGCAGGGCAAAATACGGATGGAAATCCTCCACAGCATGCATGGAACGCACCCAGTCCAGATTGCCCTTTTTGTCATAGGCTGCCCATCCTGCTTTCTTCAGCATGTCAGGCAGCTGCGGATTGAAAATCTGGTTCGGGTCGCCCGGTTTTATCGCATGGATACGGAACTGGTTCGCCGCTACAAAGAATTCCCCATCCGGCACACGCTGGGCAATCCAGAAACCACCCTTGCCCGTCGGCGTGGGCTGCATCTCCAGTACCCAGCCTTCTTCCCGGTCCGCCACCAGCAGTGTCTCGCCCGTTCCCCACAAACCGTATTTATCAATCAGTTCGCCCATGAGCCGAATGGCTTCCCGCGCCGTGCGGCAGCGTTCCAGGGCAACACGTCCCAGCTCTGTGGCATAAAAAATGCCGCGACCTTCTTTCGGCTCCAGATATTCCAGATGGGCCGAATTATTCGTGCATTCGCCCAGCATCAGGCCGTGTTCGTTCATTACGGCGTAATCGCTGTCGATGTAGGCATATGTGTGGGCAACTTCAGGAATCTCTCCCAGCGGCTTTGTCTGCTTCCTGTCCGGCCAGGCGTATGCCGCTGCCCGCTCCGGCGCAACGAGACGGGGGGTCGAATAGCATTCATACTCCGGCAGGTCGTCCCAGGCGACAGCGGACGGGTATACCTTCCGCATCGCTCCGGCAGGATGGTCTTTCGCCGGCACGTAAACAATGCTCGGATCGCTGGAGTATGTATCATTGGAATGGGTTACATAAGCGCTCCCGTCAGCGGAGGCGCCCTTTGTCACAATTGTCGTGGTGCATGCTTCTGCGCCTGAAGCGGCAAGACAGACCAAGCTCAGCGCAACAGACATAAAAATAGCTTTTGATTTCATATGGAAACCACCCTTTCGTTGAACGAGAACGCTTTGAACACATAAATGCACGATTAATCTACTTAAAAAGAATTTTCCTTAAATATTATATACGAAACAGCTATAAAATACTACTGACTGCTGAAGATAATCCACTTGCGCAGCAGGTGGATTTAAGACAAATCCCATCGTAATTCGGTCTTTCGGCTAAAGCATAATGAAAAAACGGCCTGCATCACATTTTGCAAGCCGTTATTGTTATGAATGTTATTCCGCGCACGCTTCTTTTATAATATTTACCGCCTTCACCAAAACCTCTTCCGGCATGTTCAGCGCTGGCAAGAGGCGTATCTTGTCTTTGGCAGACAGGCAGAGCACTCCCTTTTCAATACATTTTTTAATAACATCCCCGGCAGGCTTCACCGGTTTGATGCCGCACATCATGCCCATACCTGTAAGATTTTCGATGCCGGGCGCCCCTTCCAGCGCGCCGAAGAGAATTCTACCCTTGCGCTGAACTTCCGCCAAAAAATCATCGTCAAGCCGTTGGATAATGCTGACGGCTCCTGCGCAGGCCACCGGGTTGCCGCCAAAGGTGGAGCCGTGGTCTCCGTGTCCCAGAACATGCTCCACTTTTTCGCCCATCAGGCAGGCGCCCAAAGGCAGGCCGCCGCCAATGCCCTTGGCCGTGGTCACCACGTCCGGGTTCACACCGAAGTTCATATAGGCATACAGTTTGCCCGTGCGGCCGTTTCCGGTCTGCACTTCATCTACCATGAACACGATATCATTTTCATGACAGATGGCGTCTACGCCTTTAATAAATTCCGCCGTCAGCGGGTTTACCCCGCCTTCGCCCTGGATACATTCGATCATAATGCCCGCGACTTTGTTTTCCGCAACCAGTTCTTTTACACTGTCCAGATCGTTGGCCGTGGCATGGACAAAACCCTGGGTCAGCGGCTGGAACCGGCTGGAACAGTTCGTGGTAATGCTCCTGCCCTGTAGCGGCCAGGGTGGTAAGGGTACGCCCATGGAAACTGTTCCACAGCGTAACGATCGTATAATACTCCGGGCCTTTTTTCTCCGCCGCGTATTTCCGTGCCACTTTAATGGCGCATTCGTTGGCTTCGCCACCGGAATTGCTGAAGAATACTTTCTTCATTCCAGTCTTTTCACAGAGCAGTTCCGCCAGCTTCACGCAGGGTTCCGTGTAATACAGGTTGGACATGTGCTGCACTTTGTTCAGCTGGTTGATAACCGCCTGCTTCCAGGTGTCGTCGGCAATACCGAAGCTGGTGACGCCGATGCCGGACCCCATGTCAATATATTCTTTGCCGTCTGTATCTTTTGCAATACTTCCCTTGCCGCTGACGATTTCCACCGGAAACCGGGCATAAGTGTTGGCTACGTACTTGTTATCCAGTTCCTGCAGCTTGCTCATGTTCTCA
>CAJODT010000141.1:869-3938 GCA_905233365.1 uncultured Succiniclasticum sp. | reverse complement strand
CAGCGCGCAAAGTTCTTATGAACCGGATGCCCTAAAAATTCAAGAACTTCCTCCGTTTTTGCAATGCCGGCAACGTCGCGGATGAATCCAATGCGAGAAATTTCCCCGCTGTTTTTGCTGTGTTTGGCCGCCAAAAACGCGTTAAGTTCGTTTCTTTCTTCCTCACGCTCTTTTTCAAGATTGTATAGATGGAAGCGCAGCCAAACAGATGCCTGCTCAATGTCATCATCAGCGTCCGCAAGAGCCAGCTGCATCGCTTGTTCAGCGTCCGCCTTGCGATGCCCCTCGGCTTGAAGTTGCGAAACTAGTCCTAAAATTAGTTCTTGCTTTTTCGCTTCCGCCGCGATAGAATCATGACGGAGAGAGACGGAAGTAGCTGCTTCCAACGATGCCTCAGCGCCGATTGCAGCGGCAGCTGGGGCGTTTTTTTCATTCACCGTCTCCGCCTCCTTCACCCTCCGTGCGCTGCCGCGCCTCATCGCGCCAGCCGTCCAAGTCAACGACCTTGTCGATTTTGAAAATCTGGCGCAGAAGTGTGATTTCGTAATAGGTCCGCCCGCCCATCGGAACCGCCGCCGCATTCAGTTGCCCGCATTTTGCCATTTTCCGGAGGCGGCCGATCGGCACATTGAGGGCGCGGCTCGCCGCAGCGAGTGAGAGAAACGGCGAGTTTGATTGCATCTTTTGCATAATAACATCCTTTCAGTTGGTTTGCACCTTTATTGTATCACATCTGTTTTTCGAATGCAATACGTTTTATTATATTTCAATCCCTTTCTTTTTGCGAATGAATAAAGTTCCCATCCCTTTTTCACCCACTCCGTTTCCGTTCCGTGAAGGTGTATCAATCTGTACAATTTCAGAGCGAAAAACACAGCGGATTGCACAATGAATATTATTCATATTTTCAACAGTCTTAAAAAGTTATGGGAATTGCTTAAAACAAGGAGTAATCAAACATTTCTTCAGAATTTGTGAACGTGGTTTTTCAGCAAAATGGTTATTTTGTTCAATTCTTTTTGCCGTTTGACGAGGAAAGCGTGAATAAACTTGCAAGTGATGAATCTTCCTGTTTTGGCTTAAATCGGTCTTTATTCACTCTGGAATGAATACGAAGCGCCTAATCTCCGTCCAATTTCCACCCAAAAACCGCCCTGTCCTGCCCCGGTGAAATACTGGCTCAGAGCCAGCAGCAGCCCGCCCTGTTCCAAGGCGTCCTGCTCAGAGGCAAAATGCCCTTGTGCCCTTGTACGGTTCCGAATAAAGCGTCCTGCGCTCCTGCTCCAGTTCCATCCTAAGGCGGCGAAACGCCACCTTGCCAGCTCCGTCTATGCCGTTGCTTCTGCCTCCGTTTCAATTTCAATCCCATTCTGGGACTGGGAAGGGGGATTACAGATAGACAGAAAGAACAAGTTGCCCTCTTTACCAGCCTCAAAATCAAAAAAGGGTTTAAGGCTGAACCCTTGACAAATAATAACTTTTAAGTTATTATATACGTAGGAAGGGGAAAGGCGTGGTGTATGAAGTTCACTTTTACAAAGACAGAAATGGGAACAGGCCAGCGCTTGCCTATCTAAGAGAGCTGTCGAGTAAGATGGACAAAGACAGCCGCATTAGAGCGGGAAAGATGCAGGAATATATAAACATTCTGCGGGAGTGTGGAACTTTCATTGGAGAACCCATTGTGAAGCATATTGAAGGGGATCTATGGGAACTGCGTCCGGCAAAGGACAGGGTGCTTTTCGTGGCATGGCATAAAAACGGATACGTCCTCCTGCACGCGTTCACGAAGAAGACGGCAAGGACTCCGGAGCGGGAAAAGCAAAGAGCAAGGGAAGAGTACAAAGACTTGAAAGAAAGGGGACTTTGACATGGAAAGCGCCATTGGCGAAAGCTGGGAAGAAGTTGAGCGCGAACTTTTTACACCTGAAGAAATAGCCATAGCCCACGCCAAAGCGGCTCTTGTGGCGGAACTTATCAAGGCCAGACGGGAACAAGGTATCAGCCAAAAGCGACTGGAAGAAATCAGCGGTGTAAAGCAGCCGGTCATCGCTCGCATGGAAAAGGGGTCTACAACCCCTCAGGTTTCAACTTTGCTGAAATTACTGGCAGCGATGGGGAAAACCCTCGCCGTCGTACCTCTTAACAATCCAGAACCCATCTAAAACCCAATCAGGAACGAAACGGAGCGGCCAGGGTTACACCTGCCGCTCCTCAGCGTCTAAGGCGTCTGTAATACCCATGTCTCTGAATTAAAATAGGGACAAGTCGTTTTTTAGGCTTGTCCCATATTTAATTATGGTACATCATCTGAAGAGCCTATGATTTCAGTATCCGTTCCACTGTGCTTTTCGGGATACCGCTTTGTTCTGCGATGTTTCGAATTGCGAGGCCTTCTTTCCGGAGCCGTTTCACTTCCAGCGATTGCGCTTCCGTGTAAGTCGGTTTTCTTCCTGCTCCCCGTGGGTTTCTAAGCCGTTTTTTTGCGTTTTCTGGGCTTATGTCGTATTCAAGGGATAAGACACGCTGAACGGCTTCAAGCAGCGCCACGGCCTCTTCCTGCCCGCAGGAATACGTCTTTTCGTAAAGGCTCAAAAGCGATTGTAATTCAAGCAAATCGCCTACTTCCATATATACGCCTTGCCGCCGAATCAAAGAAAGTTCCTCAGCCCTGCCCATCGGTTTCCTCGATTTCCTCCGCAATTTTCCTCCGGAGCCAGCTGACTCTCGTTTCTCCTCTCTGCGACAGGATTCTGTCAAGGCGTTCCGCCGTCTCAGGGTCAAGCAGCACGGAAAAGGTCCTTCGATTTTCGCGCCTTTTCCGGAAATATTCCGCCCTCGTTTCCGTCTTCGTCACGTTTCCCTCCTCTCATATTTTAACCTATAATATCATGTAGCGCGCTACAAGTCAAGCATTATTTTCTCTCCCGTGCTGCTCTCCGTCTAAAACACAGAAAACCCTGTATCATTGCGAAAACGCAAAAATACAGGGCTTTTGTTGTTTTAAGGTATAAATGCCTTATAAAGAGAAAAGGCGCTTGTTCTCGCGTTCTCAAGGTTTCACGCTCT
>CAJODT010000141.1:0-804 GCA_905233365.1 uncultured Succiniclasticum sp. | reverse complement strand
CACGGCATTGAGAGCTGCGTATTCCCGCGCCATCTGGAAGCAGTGTAAGCTGCGTAGACGGGACATCGAAAAAATCGCCCTCGCGGAGATTGCCGAAGTCCAACCCAGGATTTTCTTTGCGAACCGCACCTTCACTGACACCGAACTGTGCCGCTGCTTGCCGGAGATTGATGCCCCTCCGGTCAACGCGCACACGCGTCGAATAGCGCCCTCCCTGCGTCCCAGGGTCTGAAGCGGTCACTGGCGCTGTTTCTCCGGTCGTTCCGGCAGCCGGAACGCGCTCCACGGTCGGAGCGGTCAAAGAGTCGCTGTCCAGTGGATCGTAGAAAGCTCGGTCCAGCGAATCAGAGTCCCAAAAAACCCGTTCCTCGTAAATTTCGATTTCGCTGGAGAATCTGTCAATGTCAGCAAGGTATTTTCGAGAAAATTCCTCCGCTTTTCGCATCATATCTTCGAATTCGTCCGGGTCTGCGACAGAAGGCAGGGAATAGCCGGCCTTTTTCGCAATGCTTTCTAAACTTCTCAACGCCCAGCCGTTCCCGGCGCAGACTCGCGCCGCCAGCGCCAGCTCGCTGCCGAAAATACTCGCGCCGCGCATTTGAAGCACCGCTAGCAATCTGATCATCTCTTCGGTCGGCGGTTCGTTCGTTTTTCTCCATTGGGCGCGTTTTTCGGCCAAAATGTCGCCCAAATCTTTTCGCGCCAAGCGCTCTGCCGAATCACGGAAATCACGGTACTGCCGCCGCAATGCCTCATTCTGTTTTCCAGCGTATTCCTCGCTGAAAATCTCCGCGTTCTTCGCAA
>CAJODT010000140.1 GCA_905233365.1 uncultured Succiniclasticum sp. | reverse complement strand
GTCCGCAATCATGTTGTGAATGCGGGGTTCCCCCCAGGCGGGGATCCATGTTACTTCATTATGAATGGCATTCAGCGCCGCTTCCCGGAACCCGTCCACGGATGCAAACCACTGCTCGGTGGCGCGGTAGATGATGGGGTTCTTGCAGCGCCAGCAATGGGCGTACTGGTGATGGATGTTCTTCTTACCCAGCAGCATGCCCAGCTCGGCGATATATTTCAAAATAGGCACGTTGGCGTCAAACACAAACAGCCCCTTGAAACGCTCGCCCGCTTCTGCCGTCATCTTGCCCTGTTCGTCAACCGGGCAGACGATGGGCACGTTGTATTTCAGGCAGGTCAGATAGTCCACGTCGCCATGGCCGCCGGCGGTATGCACGCAACCGGTACCGGTTTCCAGGTCAACATAGTCTGCCAGGCAGATCATGGATTTGCGATGGTTGTATTCCGGGAAAGGATGCTCGCATTCGGCGAATTCCATCTCGCGGCCTTTCACCGTGCCCAGCACCTTACCTAAAGACAGGCCCGCTTCCGACGCCACGTTGTTCATCAGCTCGCTGGCCATGAACAGCACTTCGTCTCCGTTTTCCACAAAGGAATATTCAAAATCGGGATGCAGGGTTACCGCCATGTTGCCGGGAATGGTCCAGGGCGTGGTAGTCCAGATCACAACATAGACCGGCCGGCCGTTTACGCCTTCCGGGGTCTTGCCGTTGTCCTTTGTCAGCGGGAATTTTACATAAATTGTCGGAGTCTTCTGGTCCGCGTATTCAATTTCCGCTTCCGCCAGGGCTGTTTCGCAATGGGGGCACCAATATACAGGCTTCAGGCCTTTATAAATGTAACCCTTGTTGGCCATGGCGCCGAACACGCGAATCTGTTCTGCTTCAAAGGAATGGTGAAGGGTCAGATACGGATGGTCCCAGTCGCCCAAAACGCCCAGCCGTTTAAATTCTTCCCGCTGGATATCGATGAACTCATGGGCGTACGCGTTGCACTTGGCCCGCAGGTCCAGCGCCGTCATGCTGTGACGGTCCACGCCCATGGCATTCAGGCAGGCATGTTCAATGGGCATGCCGTGGGTATCCCAGCCGGGGATGTAAGGCGTATCAAAACCCTTGGCGTATTTATATTTAATGATGATATCTTTCAGGATCTTATTCATCGCCGTACCCATATGGATATGGCCGTTGGCATAGGGAGGGCCGTCATGGAGCACCCACTTGGTATGTCCCTCATGCAGCTTCTGTTTCTTTTCGTAAATCTTGTTGTCTTCCCAGAACTTCAAAAGCTCCGGCTCACGTTTCGGCAGGTTGCCCCGCATGGGGAATTCTGTTTCCGGTAAATTCAGCGTCTTACTGTAATCCAATTTCTCTTCCTCCTGATTCTACTCTATGTAAGGGAACGCTGAAACAGCAGCCTTCCCGCAACAGACGTGTTTAATTACAAACTGTATATTGCATTTATCTTATGTTTTACTACTTTTGATAAAAAGCGTCAATAGCGCTCAGCTTAAATTTATAAAGGCTATAGCCTTCCTCTTCCTGCAGATGGGACAGATCGTTCAGCCGGAAGATAGCATGCTCCTTCCATTTGTTGATCCCCAGCACGGACAGACTGGAGGGCAAAATATCCACCGAAAAATTCAGCCGGTTCACATCGTCGATGTCCATGCCCAGCCAGGCGAAGACGATGTTCTGGATCGTCCCCTTATGGGATATGATGATCAGGTTTTCCTTTTCCCAGTCCGCCGCCTCGTACAGCCCGTCCACAGAACGCCGGTAAAACTCGCGCCGCGTTTCCCCGCCTGGATAATTCCGGTGATCCAGTTCCTTTAAGGTTGCCGGCGGACAGTAAATGCATTTGGCTTCACTTTCCTTCAGTCCGGCCGCTTTGCCGTTGTTCTTTTCCCGAAGGAACGCGAAGTCCTCCACTTTTTCTATGCCCAGCTTCTCCGCAAAGATGACGGCCGATTCATGGGCCCGTTTCAAATCGCTGCACAGGATCCGGAAGCGCGGCATCGGTCCGGAAAAATCCTTTGCCAGTTTTTCCGCCGCCGCTTCAATCTGCCTGCGTCCTTTGTCCGTCAGGTTCGAATCCGTCCAGCCACCGGTATAATGCTCCGTATGGTGCGTCGCCTCTCCGTGTCGTACAAGAATGATCATATCAGGATTCCTTGTTTCCTTCCGGCTGCGGTTCAGGCTTTGCAACCTCATTATTCCGTTCCGCATCTGCGGCGCCGCTTTGGGGCTTCGGTTCCGCTGATTTCTGCAGCTCGCTTAAGGCAATGCGCAGGTCGGCGTTTTTACGGGGGAATCCGTTCCGGTTGAAGACCATAGAGCCGCGGGGATTAAATCTCGAAAAGATCGGCTTACGCATCCCGATATTCCCGTTGCTTTCAATTATAAAAGTCTTGCCGCCTTCATTCAGATTTGCATTTTCAGCGGTTACTGCAGACCCTTTTTCCGAAATCACGGTTTTATCGTCTGTGGCAGCCGCAGCATTTGCTTTAGCTGCTTCAGTAAAATTTGCCCCGACAGATTCCTCCTTCGCGGTTTCTGCAGCAGGTTTGGCATCTATCGTTTCCGTTGCGCTTTGTTGCGGCGGCGTTTCTGCTGCTGTGTTTTTCACAGCTTCTTCCTGCTCTGTTTTATCTTCTTTCGTTACGTTCTGTTTCGGAAGTTCAGTTGCGAACTCCCCCGGCGCAGCCGCCTCCTCTGCAACTGCGACAGGCTTAACCTCTTCCGCCGGTTCTGCCTTCCCCGCTTCCACAACCTCCGCAACCCCATCATCGGTTCCCGCAACCACCGGTTCCGCTTTTGTTTCCAGTACCGGTTCGGCCATCTTTACCGCATTCAGCTTTGGCTGTACCATTTGCTCCACGGCATACTCCGCGTCAAAATTATCATACAAAGACAATTGTGACTGCAGCAGGCTCTTAAACTGCTTGCTCTGAGAATTTGCCTTGTTGACCATGGTATTATAGGTATCCATAGCTGCAGCCGCTTTGGTCTCAGCTATAAAGACCATCTTCTGGCTCCGTTCTGTCGCTTCATGCAACATCCGCTGCGA
>CAJODT010000139.1 GCA_905233365.1 uncultured Succiniclasticum sp. | reverse complement strand
ATATATAACACATATAAGAAAAATAAAAAACAAAGAGCAGGAGTGATTTGATGCGTGCAGTGGTAACTAGAGTGAAAGAAGCATCGGTAGTAATTGAAGGAAACGTTACGGGAAAGATTGGGCAGGGTTTTCTGATTCTGTTGGGCATCGGTCCTGAAGATACGGAAGCTGTAGCGGACAAGATGGTGGAAAAAATCTGTAACTGCCGCGTTTTTGAAGATGAAAACGGAAAGATGAACCTGAGCCTGGACCAGGTGGGCGGTTCTCTTTTGGTTATTTCCCAGTTTACCCTCTATGCTGACCTGAAAAAAAGACGACCTGGCTTTTCCCATGCGGCCAAACCGGAACAAGCCGTTCCCCTGTACGAAAAGTTTATGGAGACCTGTCGGGCAAGAGGCTTCGCAGTGGAACACGGGGAATTCGGCGCTGACATGAAAGTGTATTCCATAAACGACGGCCCCGTGACCTTATTGTTTGACAGCGCGGAAATGTAAGGAACTGCTGACTTATTACCGCATACCCGCAACAATTTATTAAATCAGTGCTTTTTTAAATAAATGACCGGCATCAGTATAAATACTGATGCCGGTTTGCCGTAACAAATCAATTCGGTTTCAATTTTTTAGGATCAACTGGCTTTTTTGCTTTCTTCAAATTCCGCATCGATGGTTTCGCCGTGTACTTTTTGGGGCTTCGGGTAAAGCAGGATCGCATCGTGGATTACCTGTTTGGCAATTTCCCGGTTGCACTCGGCCACCAGGCTTTTCATACGGAAAAGATCAAAAAGCCACCAGATAAAGCCGATATAAATATAACAGAATGCCCACAAAAAGAGATTTTTAAACGGTCTGTTCAGATAAAAATAATGCGCCCCAAAGAGAATCCAGAAAATATAAGCGGACGAAAGGGACTTTTCTTTTACTGGCAGGGTCTGTATCACATATTGCTGCTGCTGTTCGGTTAAATTCTGAATTTCCAATCTGGTCTGTGCGTCCATAGTTGTTCCTCCTGAATGAAAATATGCAAGTTGCGGAAACCGGCTGTGGTTTGAAATGTTACTGAAAAGATGCTGCGGGTGCAGCTGTTTTCCGTGCGCGTGTGCGCATACTACAATGTTTTATCGAGAGGGACCGGACAAGCATCTCTGCCGGACCGACTTTATTATAAGGAAAAGACCAAAAGAAATTGTAACGAAAGTTAGGCAAAAATGTGAAAAAAATTTTAACTGCTTTTGCTGTCTCTTTATGGTACAATACATAAAGAAATTATGCCTTTTAAACAGTTATATCAGTGCTGTTAAACCGGAATCAGGAAAGGCTGAACTCGTAGTTTAAGCGTTTCTTGATTTTCGTTATTACTGGCAGCAACAAAAAACAACGAACCGGGGAGAGAAACCATGCGCATTTACGCCATAGGAGACCTGCATTTTTCCGGCGTACCCGAAACGAAACCCATGACAGTATTCGGGGAACACTGGACCAATCACAGGCAGCGAATCATTGAAAACTGGAAACAGACCGTTGTGCCGGAAGACATGGTGATTCTCTGTGGGGATATTTCCTGGGCAATGAAGCTGACGGATGCTGTGAAAGATGATCTGCAATATATTGCGGAGCTGCCGGGGAAAAAGGTAATGCTGCGGGGGAACCACGATTACTGGTGGACCGGTCTTGCCAAAATGAAACAGGCGACAGAAGATGCGTTCTTCTTTCTGCAGAATAATTTTTATCCTGTGAACACGGAAGATGCGAAGCTTGCCATCTGCGGTTCCCGCGGCTGGCTGACGCCGCAATGCGAAGGGTATGATCCGGAAACGGACGACAGCATTCTTCGCCATGAAGAATTGCGTATAAGAGCTTCCCTGGACGCAGCCAGACAGGAAGGTTACGAAGACATCATTTTAGCGCTTCATTACCCGCCTTTTTATTCTGCGGAAGAGAATTCCGTATTCAAACAGATTATTGACGAATACAACGTGAAGACCTGTGTGTTCGGTCACGTTCACGGTGCAGAAGGAGCTGCCACAATTTTTGAAGGGGAACGGGACGGCTGCAATTATAAACTTGTTTCCTGCGACACACAAAACTTTACACCGGTGTGGATGCGGTGACCTCAAAATTTGTCAATAAAGGTGTTGACAATCCAAATCTTTTTAGTTATAATATCTTTGCTGTTGAAAACAGCGGTGACGTGACTCTGTAGCTCAGCTGGATAGAGCGTTTGGCTACGAACCAAAAGGTCGGGGGTTCGAATCCCTCCAGGGCCACCAATTGAATCCATTCCGCAAGGTTCTCCTTGCGGATTTTTTATTTTTAGAAGTCCAAAAGTAGCCCACCTTTGGGAAAACGTATTTTAAAAGCACAGTATTGTTCTTAAATTTATTGAACAATACTGCTTTTTATTGCATCAGGCTGGAAATATGGTAAAGAGTGTGCTATAATATTTAAGTAATTTGATACCTTGGGATAGTATACACTGATGCAGTGAAGTAATAATATATAACAGGACTGCGAGGCGGATAGTAATGCGCTGTAGAAGGATGCTATGGTTTGTGCTGAGTGTAATGGTTACGTTGTTTATGACCATACCGTTTTCAGCAAACGCATATGAACCGGTAAATAAAGTGGTACGCGTGGGCTGGTACGATTCCGCTTTTCACCGCAGGGATCAGTTTGGCCGGCGTTCCGGCTACGGCTACGAATACCAGCAGCGGATCGCCGCTTACACCGGCTGGACCTACCAATATGTAGAGGGAAGCTGGTCTACGCTGCTGGAGAAGCTGATCGCAGGCGAGATTGATATTCTGAGTGATGTGTCCTACACCCAGAAGCGGGCGGAAAAGATTTTATATTCCGCTGAAGCTATGGGTTCGGAAGGCTATCATGTCTTTATCACGCCCGCTAATAACGAAATCAAACCGGATGACTTTTCCACTTTCAACGGAAAGAAAGTTGGCGTCAACAAGAACAGCATCCAGGAGCAGCTCTGTAAGGAATGGGCCGAAAAACATGACGTTCACCCGGTCATCGTTGAATTGACGGCAAAAACCCCCAAGCTTTTGGAAATGCTGAAGAACGGCGAGATCGATATGCTGGTGACCCTGGATACCTATGGCAATT
>CAJODT010000138.1:2483-9231 GCA_905233365.1 uncultured Succiniclasticum sp. | reverse complement strand
GCCTTTTTCCTGCCCCACCATTTATTAAGCGGCGGCATCACCGGCCTGGGTATGATCCTCTTCTACCTGTTCGGCTGGCAGGTCAGCGTCACCAACATTTTGTTCAACATCCCACTGTTCTTCCTGGCTTACAAGCTGATGAGCCGCAACTATTTCATCAGCGGCATCTACGGTACCCTGGTCCTATCCATTTTCTTGCAGCTGTTTGCACCGCTACAGACGATTACGCAGGTCCACGACCCCATGCTTAGCTGTATCGCCGGCGGCGTGCTCCACGGCATTGGGCTGGGTACTCTGTACCGGGTGGGAGGCAGCACCGGCGGCAGCGACATCATTGGCGCCATCGTCCAGAAATTTTACAGCATCAGCATCGGTACCACCGGATTTCTGATCAACATCGTACTGCTTACGGCAGGGGCTTTCCTGTTTGGATTGGAACCGGCCCTCTATACCCTGACTGCCTATTTTATCGTGTTCAAAGTGTCCAACGCCTTCACCGACGGCTTTGATTTTAAAAAGAACATCATCATTATCAGTGACCATAATGAAGAAATCGCAGAAGCCATCATCAAAATCGTAGGCCGGGGCGTCACCTATATCGAAGGGGAAGGCGCCTACACCCACCAACACCGGAAGCTGCTGTTCTGCGTAGTAAAACTGACCCAGGTAGCCAAAATCAAACAGCTGGTTAAAAACCTGGACCCCTTTGCTTTCATGATCGTGCAGGATGCCAGCGACGTATTCGGACGGGGCTTTACCCAACGCACGGACCATAGCGTACAGCGCCCGCCGGAACTGCGTACCGGCTGGAGCGAGATGGGCGAAGCAGAAAAAGTGTAACCACAATTAAATACACCCCTTTTCATACAAAAACTCCCTGAGTATCGCTCAGGGAGTTTTGCTTTCTGCTATATCATTAAACTTCTTTATTCTCTTCGTCAGCGGGATGGAACTCTGCATCTGTCGGCGCAGCCGCCCCATCCTTCGCTTCCGTTCCCAGGGCGCCGCTTTCCATACCTGCCGCGGCCGAAGCTGCTGTCCACTGGGCCTGCTTAGCGGCCAGCTCTTCCGCTTCCCGCCGGGCCTTTTCCTCATCCTTCACACGCTGCTCCGCGTTACGGGATTCGGCCTCTTCCGCTGCTCTCCGCACTGCTTCCACAGGATCTTCGTTATTCAGGATTGCCATAAATTCAACACCTGTAATCGTTTCTTTTTCCAGCAGGTAACTGGCCAGTCGGTCCAGGTCTTCCCGATGCTCCCGCAAAATGGCAAGAGCTTTCTGATGGGCTTCCTTAATAATTTCCATGACCTTGACATCAACCTTTTCCAGGGTAGCTTCACTGCAGGTCAGGGTGGCATCGCCGCCCAGATATGCATTATGGATGGTCTCCATACCCATCATACCGAATTCTTCCGTCATGCCGAAGCGGGTCACCATAGCCCGGGCGAGACGGGTCGCCTGCTCGATATCGTTGGAGGCGCCGGCGGTCATGTGGTTGAACACCACTTCTTCCGCTGCCCGGCCGCCGGTAAAGGTTACGATTTTGGTAAACAGGTCTTCCTTCGTATAATTGACCTTCTCCTGCTCATCCACCTGCATGGTGTAGCCCAGGGAGCCATTGGTATGGGGAATGATTGTGATTTTTTCTACCGGGGCGCTATGGGTCTGGCTGGCAGCCACCAAAGCATGGCCGATTTCATGATAAGCTGTATTTTTCTTTTCCTCTTCGGAAATGACCATGCTCTTGCGCTGGTAACCGGCGATGATGATATCTACCGCCTGCTCCAAATCCACGTTGGTCACTTTATCCCTCTTGTTTCGTACGGCGCACAGGGCCGCTTCATTGATGATGTTGGCCAATTCCGCTCCACTGGCGCCTGGGGTGGAACGGGCAATCTTTTTCAGGTCCACGTCGTCGCTCATCTTCACGTCTTTGGCATGAACCTTCAGAATGGCTTCCCGTCCGTTCAGGTCAGGCAGTTCTACCGGGATACGGCGGTCAAAACGGCCGGGGCGCAATAACGCTGGATCCAGGGATTCCGGACGGTTGGTAGCAGCTAAAATGATAACGCCCTTGCTGCCGTCAAAGCCGTCCATTTCGGACAGCAACTGGTTCAGAGTCTGCTCCCGTTCATCGTTGCTGCCGAAAGCACCGCTGTCACGCTTCTTACCGATGGCATCAATTTCGTCGATAAATACGATACAGGGAGCCTTTTTCTGGGCTTCCTTGAACAAGTCACGGACACGGGCCGCGCCCATACCCACAAACATTTCAATAAATTCAGAACCGGAAATGCTGAAAAATGGTACCTTGGCTTCCCCGGCGATAGCCTTGGCCAGCAACGTCTTACCTGTGCCGGGAGGACCTACCAGCAGCGCGCCTTTGGGCATGGTGGCGCCAATTTTTGAATACTTGCCGGGGTTGTGCAGGAAGTCCACCAGTTCCACCAGGGCTTCCTTGGCTTCGTCCTGGCCTGCTACATCCGCAAAGGTAACTCCGGTCTGGGCCTGCATGTACACCTTGGCATTGCTCTTGCCAAAATTCCCCATGCCGCCAAAGCCTTTGCCGCCCATGTAGCGCATAATCAGCTGGCCGATAACGATAAAGAAGATAATTGGAAGGATCCAGTTATAAATCAGGCTTTCCAGCGGACCGCTTTCCTTGGGGATGACCTGGGAAAACGTCACCTTGCTTTTCATCAGCTTTTCTACCAGCTGATTATCTTCCACCCGGCCGGTCACATAAATCTTTTTGTCCTCCGGATCCTTGGCGGTAGCCGCGATCCGCTTGTCACTGATTTCCACCTTGCCGAACTTGCCTTCGTCCACCATCTGGATAAAGGCATCGTACGACAGGTCGGTCACCTTGGTCTTGAACATGGCCGGGAACACCGATGTGTTTAAGAACATCAGCACCACCAGCGCCAGCACGTAGTAATAGTACAGGGGCTTTTTGCCGTTATCATTGTTATTGTTGTTATTCATAAGCTTGTATCACCTCATCGCAGATAACTCTACATTATATTTTATTATTACAATAAATATGATAGTTAATTCTATCGCGAAAGCTGTACAATGACAAGCAAGTGAAATTATTGGAAAATCAAAAAAGCCTGCCAGTATTAAGACGGGCAGGCAAGTAGATGCGTTTAATTTTTCGAATCAATCTCCAGCAGGCAATCCCCGCTCTCGATCCGGCTGCCGGCCTGTACATGGATCTGACCGATGATGCCGCTGATAGGCGCCGCAATGGTGGTCTCCATCTTCATGGCCTCGGTCACCAGCAGCGGTGTCCCCTTGGTTACGCTCTGGCCTTTTTCTACCAGCAGCTTCACCACAGAGCCGGACAGGGTAGCCCCAACTTCGCCCGGGTTGCTCTTATCCGCTTTCTTGCGGGTCACTTTCTCCGTCTTCACATTCTTATCAAAAATTTCCAGTTCACGGGGCATACCGTTGAATTCAAAGGAAACGGTGCGTTTGCCATTTTCGTTAGGCTCGCTGATATGGACCAGCTTGATGATGACCACTTTGCCCTTTTCAATTTCTACTTCAATCTCTTCGCCAATCGTCATGCCGAAGAAGAAGGTAGGTGTATCCAGCACACTTACATCACCGTATTCTTCACAGCGGGTTACCCACTGTTTGAACACATCGGGATAGAGGCAGTAAGAGGAAACCGCTTCGTCCGTTGTGGGCGCGTTCATTTCGTCCAGCTTTTTCCGTACTTCCTCAAAATCAACGGGAGGCAGTACCGCGCCGGGACGCTGGCTGATTGGCTGTTTGCCTTTCAGCACGATCTTCTGCAACCGTTTCGGGAAACCGCCATAAGGTGTGCCGATACGGCCTTCAAAGAATTCGATAACGGATTTGGGGAAGTCCATGGTGTCCCCGTTGGCATATACATCCTCTTCCGTAATTTCGTTCTGTACCATGTAGAGGGTCATGTCGCCCACCACTTTGGATGACGGCGTAACCTTGATCACATCGCCGAACATCATGCTGACGCGATGGTACATGTCCTTGATATCTTCCCAGCGGTCCAGCAGTCCCAGGGCAGCAGCCTGCTGTTTCAGATTGGTGTACTGCCCGCCGGGCATCTCGTGTACATAGACTTCCGGATTGGGGAAGTTCTCTGTCTTGTCCGCTGCTTTGTAATAAGGGCGTACAGTCTCCCAGTAATGAGACATCTCGTTCAGCGCGTTTACATTCAGCTTGGGCTGGCGGGGATGTCCTTCCAGAGCATAATACAGGCTGGCTGCCGAAGGCTGGGCGGTCCCGTTACTCATGGCGCTCATGGCCACATCCACGATATCTACTCCTGCATCGATAGCCCGGGCATATGTATAAATGGTGTTGCCGCTGCCTTCGTGGCTGTGCAGATGGATGGGTACTGATACAGCGTCCTTCATGGCGCTGATAAGTTCGTAGGCTGCCCGGGGTTTCAGCAGGCCTGCCATATCTTTAATGGCAATGATATTAGCGCCGGCCCGCTCCAGTTCTTTTGCCATATCCACGAAATACTTCAAATTATATTTGTCCCGTTCCGGATCCAGAATATCTCCGGTGTAACACAGAGACGGTTCTGCTACTTTGTTGCATTCCCTCACCGCTTCAATCGAAAGCCGCATGTTGTCCAGACTGTTCAGTGAGTCGAAGATACGGAACACATCCACACCGTTCTTTGCGGACAGACGGATAAACTCCTTCACCACATTGTCCGGATAGCTGGTGTAGCCAACTGCGTTGGCGCCCCGCAGCAGCATCTGGAACAGCACGTTGGGGGCTGCTTCCTTAAATTCCTGCAACCGCCGCCAGGGGCTCTCATCCAGGAAGCGGTAGGCTACATAAAGGAGAACAGTTCCGGCAGCTTGCCGGCGGTATCCTTGATGACCCGTAGCATATCCAGCGTACGCAGACGGGTAGCGAACAGGGACTGGTGGGCATCACGGAAGGTGGTATCCGTCAGTAGCACTTCCTTCTGGTCCTGTACCCACTTGGCCAGACCTTCCGGCCCTTTGGCGTCCAGAATCTGTTTCGTACCGGAGGGTAGTTCGCCGGTAAAAGGCTTCGGCATATTCAGGGGCGCGAATTCCGGTTTGGGCACCACGCCCACATTGGCGTAACCGTTCACGGTGATATCCCCGATATAATGCAGCAGCTTGGTGCCGCGGTCACGGCCTTCGGGGAAATGAAACAGTTCCGGTGTCTCATCCAGGAAATTCGTGGTATAGGTACCGTTGGCAAAATGGGGATGCTGCAGCAGGTTTTCCAAAAACGCGATATTGGTCTTGACGCCGCGTATACGGAATTCCTTCAGGCAGCGCAGCATCTTGGTAACGGCGATCTTATGGTTCAGACCCCAGGTGGTAGCCTTAACCAGCAGGGAGTCGTAATACGGAGTGATCACGGAACCGGTAAAGGCATTACCCGCGTCCAGACGGATGCCCATGCCGCCGCCACTGCGGTAGGCAATGAGTTTGCCCGTATCCGGCATGAAATTGTTGATGGGGTCTTCCGTGGTGATACGGCACTGGATGGCCTCGCCCCGGATACCAATCTTATCCTGTTCCGGAATCCCCACGATCGGATCGTGCATGCTATAGCCTTCCGCAATGCGGATCTGGGCCTGCACGATATCAATACCCGTAATGGCTTCCGTTACGGTATGTTCTACCTGGATACGGGGATTTACCTCAATAAAGTAGAACTCGTCGTCGGCAGTGACCAGGAACTCCACCGTACCTGCGCTGATATAATCTACATTGCGCATCAGCTTCACAGCCGCATCGCAGATACGCTGCCGCAGTTCCGGCTTTACGAAAGTTGCCGGCGCCATTTCCACCACCTTCTGGTGACGACGCTGCACAGAGCAGTCACGTTCAAACAGGTGCACAATCTCGCCGTGTTCATCGCCCAGAATCTGTACTTCGATATGCTTCGGATCCTTCAAATACTTTTCCAGATAAATCTCATCGTTGCCAAAGGCTTTCAGTGCCTCGGATTTGGCCAGGGCATAAGCGGTATCCACTTCTTCCGGTGTGTTAACCGCACGCATACCGCGGCCGCCGCCGCCGTTGACCGCCTTGATCAGGAGCGGGTAACCATGCTTTTCACCAAAAGCCCGCACATCCTCCACAGAAGAAATAGGACCGTCGCTGCCGGGAATCATGGGGATATCCGCCAGCTTTGCCTGGGCCCGGGCGTTGACCTTGTCGCCGAACATGATCAGATGCTCCACCCGGGGGCCGATAAAGATAAAGCCCTCTTCCGCACAACGTTTGGCCAGATCGGCGTTTTCCGACAGGAAACCGTAACCGGGATGGATAGCGTCCACATCGTGCTCGTGAGCAATCCGCATAATGTCCTCAATATCCAGATAGGCCTGCACCGGACCCTTGCCCCGGCCTACCAGATATGCTTCGTCGGCCTTATTGCGATGCAGGGATAAGGTATCCTCTTTGGAAAAAATCGCAATGGTATGAATTCCCAACTCGTTACAGGCGCGGAAAACGCGGATAGCAATCTCGCCCCGGTTCGCAACCAAAACCGTCTTAATCTTCCTCATCATGACTCCTCCTAAAAAATACAGACATTTGGGAAACGCAAGCCATCTTTCCGCAAAAGCAGAGAAATGAATCAACGCACCCTCAGGTATGTGGCTTTATTGTATTATAACAAGTTTACAAATTCAACTGTTTACAGCCATGTATACATTATTCTTGTAATGTGCTATAATGTAGGACACAA
>CAJODT010000138.1:0-2411 GCA_905233365.1 uncultured Succiniclasticum sp. | reverse complement strand
CTTTATGTCATCGACCATATTGACAGCAAAGGTTACTACGACGCGTCGCCCCTGCCGGACAATCTGATGCGGGAGTATACATACGGCGCCGAAGACGCCGCCATGTTCCAGCCCAAAGCCAACGACAATACGATGGAGGAAGCCAAAGATATCTACCTGCTGCTGAAGGAATGGCTGAAGAATCCCACACAGAAAAATAAAAACAACCTCTATGAGAAAATCTATACCACGCCCCTGATCACCGTATTCTTTGCCCTGGCCGGCCAGCTGCGGGGAGAAAAGCTGAGCTATGACCTGCTGCATCTGGCCCAGGAATGGTTCTACACGGCGAAGGACAGGGAAGCGGTCAAGTTCGCCTACCTGATCTGCGGTCTCATCGGGCTGGACCAGGTACGCAAATCTTTTTCCGAGCATCTGTACAACGATTTGTTCACCATGGCCCGCTGTGAGGAATTTACCATTTTCCTGTGCATGGCCTGCCAGTTAAGCGAAATGCGGCCTCAGAAAGAATTGTGGTTCCTGGCCCGGCACACCGAAGGCTGGGGCAAGGCTATTACCCTGCTGATGCTGCAGTACCGGACCCCCGCCCAGCGCAACTGGCTGCTGAAAAACGGCCTGGAGCTACGGATCTTCTGGCCGCCTCTGGCGCCGGTCATCATCAAAGAAAGCAATCTGGCGCAGACGTTGCAGCAGGAAAATATTCCGGAAGATATCTATCTGGCAGCAGCCAACGTCATCATTACTTATCTTATCTTCCTGATTCCCAATCAGAATCCAACAGAAAATCCTTTTGAAAATTCCCTGATGACGCCGGTGCATATTGCGCTGGAACCGCTGCTGCGCGACTTCCTGCGCCACGCCGGAACCTACGCCACAACGCCGAAAAATCTGCTGACCATCTTTGCCATCAAGGACAGGCTGGAACTGCTGGCCATGGAAAAGAAAGGCGCTGCCCTTACCGCCAATGCAGCCCAGCTACTTATCGGCCAGTGCGACAGTCTGATTTATTATAAAGACTGGGAGCCGGAAATCCGTGCTTCCCTGTTCGACAAAAACGGTAATCTGAATTCGGAAATGGTAGATTTTGCCGCTGACCTGAACATAGACATCTGGCCGGACGTCATCCGGTTTTACAACGAAAACCCGAAGGATCCCACTGCACTCCGTTACCTGATGTTCGCGGAAGCGGGAGGAGATGAGAAGCGGATCGATACACGGCGTCATCTGTTCCTGGACTGTGCGGAAGCACATTTGCGGCAATATATGGAAGATGAAAATCTGCTGATCAACTTTGCCCATTACCTGAAGGATTACCCCGGCGAAGGCGAACCTTTGCTGCAGGCCTGTCTTACTTCTATTTATGAGCACGCTATCGGCATGGCGGCCTTGTCTGTATCCGCCTGGCCCAGGGAAAAGGTGCCCGTAAAATTAAAAAAGGCCGTGATCCAGGCCATGCAGTTGAACCAGAACCCATTCATCGGGCTGGTGCTGCAGTCCATCATCGATGAGAGGATTCCGGCGCCGGCGGATTTTGAGTTTGGGGATATGTAATATTAGAGTGTAAAATTAAAGTGCAAAAAAACAAAGCGTGCTGGATTTCGCAAAACCGTACGTGTTTGTGATTCCATGGACTCATGCGCCTGTGGCTTCGAAACTCGGGACTTCGTCCCTCAGACAGTCTCGCCACCGCGGCGCATTTCGTCTCATGGAATGACGCACAAACACTCCCGATGTTTTGCTCAATCCCTGCACGCTTAAACTTTTTTTCCTAAAACCCTTACTCCATCCACTCCGTATGGAAGGAACCTTCTTTATCTACTCTCTGGTAGGTGTGAGCCCCAAAGTAGTCCCGCTGGGCCTGCAGCACATTGGCGTTGCCGTTAGCGGTACGGTAGGCGTCAAAATAGGACAGGGCGCTGCTTAATGCCACAACGGACACGCCCTGTTCCGCTGCTAGGGATATCACTCTTCCCCAGCCGGCTCTTGCTTTTTTCAGAGCTTCCGCAAAGAAATCACTGAACAGAAGGTTCTTCATTCCAGCCTGTTTTGCAAAGCTGTCGCTAACATCGTCCAGGAAACGGGCCCGGATGATACAGCCGTTCCGCCAGATCTTGGAAATCTTATCCATCTGCAGATCCCAGCCGTAGGTCTCGCTGGCCGTTCCCAAAAGATTAAAGCCCTGGGCATAAGCACAGATCTTTGCTGCATAGAGAGTGTTGCGTAAATCTTCCAGCAGCTGCGCTTTTTCCGCTTCCGTAAAGGAAGCTTTTTTATTTGCCACTGCTACATCAGCCGCGCCTGGCAGATCCGCATACACCTTTTCCAACTCTTTCCGTTCTTCTTTATAACCGCTCATGTTGCGGGCAAACACTGCTTCCGTAATGGTTGGCGTGGCGACCCCCAGCTCCAGG
>CAJODT010000137.1 GCA_905233365.1 uncultured Succiniclasticum sp. | reverse complement strand
TAGGAAATAAGAAACAGTTTTTATATTAAATCAGTCCGCTCGCTCCGCATCGCGTCCGTTTTGCTCCGCAAAACCGTCCGACGGAATCCGCAGATTGCAGTACATGACGGCCGCCTGTTTTCCTTTTCAGAAACAGGCGGCGCTGCTCAAATATCCCTTCCACTGCGGCAGGATCTTTATAATTATTTTTCACTGAGTATGGCTTCCAGCCCGTCCCTGAATTCCCTGAAATGTTCCGGGAAATTCTCCGATCCGTGTGCGTAAATTTTCCGGCCGCCATTGACGGTGGCTTTGAGAGAGAACATGATCCCATCGCTGACGTCTTTCGGGTGATTGCCGACAAAGCCGTCCCAGGTCAGAAGCTCGCAGTCGTTCAGCAGCTTCAGCACCTTGTCAGCGTTGCACACCTTTTTACTTTCAGGCGCACGCTTCTCCTCTTTTGCATAGATTATTTCATATTCAGTGACTTCGGCCTTTTTGCCTTTCATCACAATTTCATACTCGGTGGTAAACCGCATACCGCTCAGGCGGAGTGTGACAATCTCAAAAGAAGTAATCTTTTTAGATGGATTTTCTGAACCGGAAGCTTGTGAGACAGTTGGAAATAGCATCATCACCGCAGCCAATAACAGGAAAGTGAAATACTTTTTCATAACATTTTTGTTCATGTTTATCCCGCCTTTCTCATTTTTTATGTTTAAATGTATTATATCACAAGAACAGCCTGCGCGGCATAAATTAGTTTAAGGAGACGCTGATTAAATGAGTTTGTGCGATGACTGAGGGTTTTTTGCGACTGACAAGGAAATGGCCCGAAGGCGCAGTCGTAGCTGCGTCGAGGGACATTGACGCAGTCAGTCACAAAAAGCGCCAGTCAGCGTGCAGACGAATTAATCAGTGTTTCCTTAAGGGAACGGAAAGAGACAATCCGGAGACAAGCAGAACAGCAGGAAGTCCTCAGTAAAACACTGGAAGAAGCCGACCGGTCATCATTAATACCGGAGTCATGAAGCGGTAACTTCGAATCCCGTTTCCAATTTGGTTATATTATAGCAAAACAATTGCGGAAAAACTACTTTTCACATACTCTTCAAAATAGGATTTACAACAATTTGTTATAATAAAAGTAGCCTAAACAACAATGAAAGGAAGGTGTTGCCCATGAAAACAATTGCAGTAGCCGGAACCTTTGATACAAAGGGCGCTGAGTTCTTTTATATCAAAGGCCTGGTAGAAGAATTAGGAATGAAAGCCTACATGATTCACACAGGCGTGTTTGCTCCAACCTTCGCACCGGATGTAAGCAACAAGGAAATCGCAGCGGCGGCAGGTTATGACATTGAGGCCATCGTTGCGCGAAAGGACCGCGCCACCGCAACGGAAGCATTATCCAAAGGTATGGAAAAGCTGATTCCCCAGCTTTACGCCCAGGGCAAGTTTGACGGTATCATTTCCTGCGGCGGATCAGGCGGAACCTCACTGGTAACGCCGGCCATGCGGGCGCTCCCTATCGGTGTTCCCAAGGTAATGGTTTCCACTATGGCCTCCGGAAATGTTTCCCAATATGTAGGGACCAGCGATATTATCATGATGCCTTCCATCGTGGACGTGGCAGGGCTGAATAAAATTTCCAAAACCATTTTCCGCAACGCCGTACTGGCAGTGGCGGGCATGGTCGGCCTGAAAGAAAAGCTGAAACCGGATACCGCAGAAGAAAAGCCTCTGATTGCGGCAACCATGTTTGGCGTAACAACTCCCTGCGTTGATCAGGCAAAGGCCTATCTGGAAGAGCGCGGTTATGAAGTGCTCGTCTTCCACGCAACAGGAACCGGCGGAAAAACCATGGAAGCACTCATCGACGCAGGCTTTTTCTCCGGCGTGCTTGACCTCACCACCACGGAATGGTGTGACGAAGTGGTGGGCGGTGTCCTTGCTGCCGGTCCCACGCGCTGTGAAGCTGCTATTCGCAACAAGATTCCGCAGGTTGTTTCTGCGGGTGCCTTGGACATGGTCAACTTTGGGCCTTGGGATACTGTGCCGAAAGAATTTGCCCAGCGCAACCTGTACAAACACAATCCCACCGTCACGCTGATGCGGACTTCAAAAGATGAAAACATAAAAATTGCGGAACGGCTGGCAGAGAAATGGAACCAGGCTGCTATCGACATGGAAGTATTGCTCCCTCTCAAAGGCGTGTCCATGATTGATGCGGACGGCCAGCCCTTTGACGGGCCGGAGGAACGTGCGGCGCTTTATGCAACACTGAAAAAGAATATTTCCAACCCCCACGTCAGAATTGTGGAGATGGACAACAATATTAATGATAAAACCTTTGCCATTACGGCGGCGCAGAAGCTGCTTGATTTAATGAAAAAATAAATTTGCCTGAACTGATGAAATATATTTTTAGTCTGTACTAACATGTTTATCTGACCAGATAAAGAAATTTATTTAAAGGAGGAAACTGCAATGTTAAGAAAATCCAGAGAAGAAATCCTGAAAGACTTTAAAGCCCAGATCGCTCAGGGTAAGATTTTGGTTGGCGTCGGCGCCGGCACCGGCATCACCGCAAAGTGCAGTGAAGCTGCTGACGTGGATATCCTCATCATCTACAACTCCGGCCGTTACCGCATGGCCGGCCGCGGCTCTCTGGCCGGACTGCTCTCCTACGGCGATGCCAATGCCATCGTGCAGGAAATGGGCTGTGAAGTTCTCCCCATCGTAAAGAAGACCCCTGTGCTCGCAGGTGTCTGCGGCACCGATCCCTTCCGCGTGATGGATCTCTTCCTGAAACAATTAAAAGACCAGGGCTTTAACGGCGTGCAGAACTTCCCGACGGTTGGCCTGATTGATGGCAAGTTCCGTGCCAACCTGGAAGAAACCGGCATGGGTTACGGTCTGGAAGTGGAAATGGTCCGCGAAGCCCACAAACTTGACATGCTGACCTGCCCCTACGTTTTTGATCCCGAACAGGCAAAAGCCATGGCGGAAGCCGGCGCTGACATCCTGGTCGCCCACATGGGCCTGACCACCAAAGGCTCCATCGGCGCCGAAACGGCAGTCACCCTGGACGACTGCTGCGTGAAGATTCGCGAGATCATCAAAGCCGGCCGCTCCGTACGGCCTGACATCATGGTCATCTGCCACGGCGGCCCCATTGCCGATCCGGAAGACGCAGCCTATGTAATCAAA
>CAJODT010000136.1 GCA_905233365.1 uncultured Succiniclasticum sp. | reverse complement strand
GATACGGCTGTGGCGCTTATGGCTGGCCTGATTATTTTCCCCGCCTGCGCTGCCTACGGGGTGAGCCCCGCGGCAGGGCCGAACCTGCTGTTCATTACGCTTCCCCAGGTGTTCAATAATATGCCTCTGGGGCGGCTGTGGGGGACGTTATTCTTCCTGTTTATGAGCTTTGCGGCCCTGTCTACGGTTATTGCGGTGTTTGAGAATCTGATTTGCTGCTTCCTGGAACTCTTGCGGAAGGACCGCAAGATCATCATCCGCTGGGGCATGCTGGTGGTATTCCTGCTGTCCCTGCCCTGCGCTCTTGGCTTCAATGTGCTGTCGGATTTCCAGCCCCTGGGTCCGGGGACCTGCGTGCTGGATTTGGAGGATTTTTTGGTCAGCAACAATGTGCTGCCCTTAGGGTCGTTGGTATACCTGCTGTTCTGCGTCAGCAGGTATGGATGGGGCTGGGATAATTTCATTAAGGAGGCCGATACGGGCCACGGGATGAAGTTCCCGGCGTGGACCAGGGCTTATCTGAATTATGTGCTGCCGGCATTAGTGCTGATTATATTTATTAATGGCTATTACGCGCTTTTCTTTAAGTAAAGTTTCGGCTGTTCATTTTCTTTGGCGCAAAGAAAACGAACCAAGCTACGTGTGACACACTGTGTCACACTACGCCCTCGCACGAACTCTAAGCGATTTACAAGTCCTTCGGACTTGAAATAGCCAAGAGTTCGTAGCGAAAGAAAACGCGGACTGAAATCACATCCTATGATTTCCGCGTCCGCGGGGCCCATCCATGGGCCCTGGGGGTTCGGGATGTAGCGTAGTTTTAGGTTTGAGGCTTTTGTTGATGTGTTTACTGCTGGGAGAGGCCTTGCCTCCACCGCTTGCGGGGGAGGTGGCAGCCGAATGCTGACGGAAGGGGGGAACACCGATGCGTTTGGAAGAAATCATCAACCAACATCGTGAAGCGCTGAATGATACCGATATGCTTATCTACAAGTACATAGTCCAGCATAGGGCTGATGTTCGTCATATCTCCATCCATGAGATGGCGAAGCATTGTGCGGTTTCTTCTACCACTATTGTCCGCTTTGCCCAGAAGCTGGGCTTTGATGGGTTTGGTGACCTGAAGGCTGTGCTGAAGATGGAGGAAGGGGCCAAGACCTACTACAGCGAAGATGTGCTGGAGGATTTGCGGTCTTTTTATGCCCAGACTACGGAGCGGGTGCTGAAGAGAAATTTTGACAGCGCCAGCCGGCTGGTGCATGAGGCTGACAGGGTCTTTATCTTTGCTTCGGGTTATGTCCAGAGCAATGTGGCCCAGGAGCTGAAAAGGCTGTTCTTCTATGATAATGTGCTGATTTATGAAATCAGCGGCACGGAGGAGTTTGCTTCCATTTCCCAGAACCTTACGGCAGATGACCTCTTCATTTTCGTGTCTTTGTCCGGGGAGACTCCTACGGTGGTGGATTTTGCCCGGAGGTTAAGGCTCCTTGATGTGCCCTTTATCTCCATCACCAAGCTGCATGATAATACCCTGGCCAGCCTGTCCACAGTGAACCTGTACGTGTCACCAGCCAGGTTCCAGCTCTATGATGCGGATGATGAGAGGACGGCATTTCAGTCCATGCTGCCTTATTTCATGCTGGTGGAAGTTTGGTATGTGAAGTATCGGATGTATCTGCAGAACAAGGTGGATAGAGGATAAAAGTTGTTTTTTTATTTTATGAGTGGTATAATCAAGTTACCAAAAGAAAAGAATCTCATGTGGTAACACAACAGAAAAGCCGCCGAGGATGGCTACCCCGGCGGCCTTTTTGTGTTCGTGCATGGGCCTGGCTAAGGCGTGCAACGAACGGCAGAAGTGAACGCTTATTTACTGCCCAGATACCGATCCATAGCTTTACAAACGTAATAGGCAATGATATTTGCCAATACGCTCGCTGCTACGGCCCAAAGAAAAGAATCCACGAGTAACACCTCCCTTCATGTGAAATCGGGGAGTGAGGCAGCAGGTACATTATAACGCCATTGTTCAAATTTTGTCGACAGACAAAATCTACAAATTAGCGTTTCGACGGATGAAGTACGTCATAACGCCGTTGTTCAAATTTTGTCGAGTAATGTTGGTGATGTTGCTCATGTAACAAAGTACAGTGTATGAAACAAAATACACCCCGCGGCAGAAATGCCGAAAGCCCGCGAAACTATTGCCTTCGCGGGCTTTTTTGTTGTATCCTTGAACCATCAAAAGAAATGGATTAGGGTCTTATTTAGGGGGTAATTTTCATGACCATCAGCAAAGACCGCCTCATGCAGGGCATGCAGCGGTTTGGCGGCGCAATGTATACGCCGGTTATCTTGTTTGCTTTCTTCGGCCTTGCGGTGGCTATCTCCATCGTCTGCAAGAACGAAGGGCTCCTGGGCAGCCTGGCTGCCAAGGGCACTATGTGGTATGACTTTTGGTATGTGGTGGAGCAGGGGGCCTGGACAGTATTTAGCCAGATGCCCATTCTCTTTGCTATCGCCGTGCCCATCGGCTTTGCCAAGAAGGAACAGGCCCGCTGCGCCATGGAGTCCTTCGTCATCTACATGATCTTCAACTACTTCATTTCCGGGTTCCTCACCCTGCACGGCGCTTATTTCGGCGTTGATTACAGTGTGGACGCTGGGGCAGGTACGGGCCTGGCTATGATTGCCGGCATCAAGACTTTGGACATGGGCATGCTGGGGGCCATCTTCATCGCCTGCACCACGGCCTGGCTCCACAATCGCTTCTATGACACCAATATCCCCGACTGGATGGGGATTTTCAAGGGCCCTGCTTTCGTAGTGGCTGTGGGCTTTGCCCTGATGATTCCCGTGGCTTTCCTTTTCTGCCTGGTTTGGCCTGCTATCCAGCATGCTATCATGCAGTTCCAGGATTTCCTCAAGACCAGCGGTCTGGTAGGTGTCTGGGCTTACACCTTCTCCGAGAGAATCCTTCTCCCGGCTGGTCTCCATCATTTTATCTATCTGCCTTTCATCTTCGGTCCTGCTGTCTGCGACGGCGGCATTCAGGCTTACTGGCTGCAGCATCTCAATGACTTTGCTGTCAGCGGTCAGAGCCTGTCTGAGATGTTCCCTGAGGTCGGTTTTGCCCTCCACGGCAATTCCAAGATTTTCGGCCTTCCCGGTGCGGCTCTGGCTATCTATATGTGCGCCAAGCCTGAGAAAAAGAAAAAGAC
>CAJODT010000135.1 GCA_905233365.1 uncultured Succiniclasticum sp. | reverse complement strand
ATGAGGGTTCTACCTTTAAATTCATAAGAGTATAGGGAACCCAAACCAAGCAGCCATGCATGTTTGCGTTTCAAAGCTGGTCGTTTTTACGACCAGCCTGCGGTAATAATGTTAATAAAAGCAATTTGCGTTTTTATCAAATTACAAAATCATACACTTATAGTCCTTTAAATACAAAAAGATACATGATTTGCAGGGGTAAACACAGATGAGCCATAATAAAGCGTTGGATACGCTGACAAGAGAACAATTGACAGAGCTTTTGGAAATCTATTCCAAAAACTGGTTGGCGGCGGACGGCATCTGGTTCCAGTCCGTGGAGAGGAAACTGGGCATGGACGAGGCCATGTACCACGATGTAGAAACGTGGAAAAAGTTTACTGTGGTGGAAGCCCGGAAGCTGAAAGAGTTTCTGCGTCTGCCGGACGGGCTGGCCTGGAAGGACTGGCAAAGGCGCTTTCGCTCAGGTTCTATGCCAACATAAACGATGATGAAATCAGCATTAACGGCGATACCCTGATTTACCGCATGGTGGATTGCCGCGTGCAGACGGCGCGGAAACGCAAGGGCATGGAGTTTCACCCTTGTAAGGCAGTGGGAATCGTGGAGTACGGAGAGTTTGCCCGCGCCATTGATGACCGTATCACCTGCGAGTGTGTCAGCTGTTATCCGGACATTACGGACGATACCTGCTGTTGCAGTTGGAAATTTACGCTTAAAGGTTAGGCGTTGAAGTGAGCACGCCTGGAAATCAGGGGGGAGTCATTTGTATTGGGGAAACGACAGGAGACCAACAAACAAATTGAAAACAGCATTGATGATATCTTTATTTATCACTTTGGTGTCCGTCGTGGTCTTGTTGATTGCCGGATATCTCCTTTCGCACATGCGGGGAGCGTAAATGTAGTTAATTTGAATAAAAGAAAGAGGCTCACATTGGAAAATCAAATTGTAGTTTTTAAAGATGGCGCTTTGGAGTTAGATGTAAAAATTTCTCCAGAGCAAGATACTGTGTGGTTGACACAAACACAAATTACAGAATTATTTCAAAGAGAAAGATCTGTAATCACAAAGCATATTAATAATATTTTCAAAGAAGGCGAATTAGTTAGAAATTCAGTATGTGCAAATTTTGCACATACTGCCAACGATGGAAAAATTTATAATGTTGTCTACTATAATCTCGACGTCATCATTTCTGTCGGTTATCGCGTAAAATCGCAACGCGGCATTGCGTTCCGCAGGTGGGCAAGCAGTGTGTTGAAGCAATACCTGCTGGCCGGCTATGCGGTGAATGAAAAACGCATGGCTGCTATGAACAAAGTAATTCAGATTCAGTCCGGCATCATTGCAGGCGCAGTTGGTATCAATGCGGCAGATGTACTCAAAGTAATCCAGGAGTATTCCAAAGCGTTGCAGCTGCTGGACGACTATGATCACCAACGCATCACGCAACCGGAAGGAACTGCCTGCGCTTACCGGCTTAAATATGAAGAATGCATGGACTTGATTCGGCAAATGGATTTTTCAAAAGACTCCGCCATCTTTGGAACCGAAAAAGAACCTGGCAAGCTGGAAGGAATTCTATCTGCGATTTATCAGAGCGCTTTTGGTCAGGATGTCTATCCAACCCTTGAAGAAAAGGCTGCAAATCTTTTGTATTTCATTATCAAGGATCATGCCTTTAATGATGGGTGCAAGCGGATTGGCGCTGCTTTGTTCTTATATTTTTTGAATAAAAATGGCGCGCTTTACCGGAATGGGAAACAAACTATCAGTGAAAGTACGCTTGCGGCCATTACCCTGCTGATTGCAGAATCGGATCCCAAAGAAAAAGATGTTATGATCCAGATTGTGATGAATTTCCTGCGGTGGGAGTAAATTGGCACGTAAGAAATGCGTGAACAATTATGTTAATTTGACGAATAGTTACAGCAAATTTCTACTTCGGTAGTGTAGTTTGGCCGTCAGTGAATTTTTCGGCCAAACGCAGAACCTCCACTCTTATGCTTTCAGGCAGTTGGAATTTACTGACAGTCAATTATTGCTGTCAGGTGCTTCCAATGAGGGTTCTACCTTTAAAAACATAAGAGTTGAGGGAACCAAACTACAGTAACCATGCAGGTTTGCGTTTCAAAGTTGGTCGTTTTAACGACCAAGGCATGGGAAAATGCCATTATAGTGACCAAAAAGCATTTACGTTTTATGCAAAAGTGAGGGACAGGCATGCTGATAAAACTTGATGTGACGACAAAACAACATACCGAGATGCAGGATATCACCCGGCTGATTCAGAAAGCTGTCACGGACAGCGGTGTTAAAGACGGGATATGTACAGTATTCATCCCACATACGACAGCGGCTGTCACCATCAATGAGAATGCAGACCCTGATGTGGTAAAAGATTTTACGAAAGAAATCAATAAGATCGTTCCCTGGGAAGACGGATACATGCACATGGAAGGGAATTCGGCAGCGCATCTGAAATCCAGCATAATAGGTTTTTCCGAACAGGTCATCATAGAAAATGGAAGGCTTGTATTGGGAACCTGGCAGGGGATTTATTTCTGTGAGTATGACGGACCGAGGCATCGGAAAGTCTATGTAAAAATATTGCATTAAGAATTTCCGGATAAAAGGGGGGTAACATGGCTAAATATTTAGGCGGAATCGAAGACAAAGATATTGAAATTACAGGCATATCACAGCATTTCTTTGCATCGGGCTTTGATATAGAATACTACAACTATCAACTTGATACGTTGGCGGTGCAAAAGAAGGATATCGTGAAATCCCTTGTAAAATATGAAGAGGTCAGCCATGAAATCCATTCTTCTCCCAATCGGTCGGCCACAGGCGCATTGGCAGGATATCTTGCGGGCGGCCCGGTATGGGGAATCATTGGAGCCGCGTTAAGTGGCAGCCCGGCGTATGAAAAGCATGTTATCCTCTGTGAACTGGATAATGGCTGGCGGTTTGCTATGGAACTGGATAAGAACGAATACATGGCATGGAAAGAGGCCGTGGACAAAAAGGGCTAAGGAAGCTGAAGAAACAGGAGAAATATCATGCAGGATGATGAAAGCAGGGTACATGAGACGGTAAAATCGGTGTACCCTTATGAAACAGGAGAAGAAACAATTTGCGATTATGTTCGCGCAGCGGTGAAGGCCGATCTGGTGAAGAAATTTCCTTCCGGCCATACGGGCTGCCTGTCTGCGGCTGTAGTGGAAGCCATAGCCGCCAATGTGTATTTCGACAAAAAGAAAGAGTTTGAGAATGACCGGGCGGGCGCTGACGTGTACCTGCAGAACCATGCGGGAAACTCTTCCTATGCGGTTGCTTTTACAGAAGGCGGAAAAAAGTACTGGCTGATACATACCGGCTACGATGCTTTGCCTTCCTGCATCGCGGGCGTCAGTCTGACGGTGGAACGGCCGGCGCATCAATGCTGCTGTGGTGAAAGGCTGGTTGAAGATTAAAGAGTGATGAAAATGAACAAATCGTGCAAGATTCTGGCGACAGCATTGGCTGCCTTTATGCTAATGATGTCCGGTACTTTTAGCCATGCAGCCGATGCGGCAAAGAAGCCCGTTGTAGCAGAAGGGCTGCAGAAAATTTCTGTTAAAGGCACAACAGACCTGCCGGGGAATTTCTTCCTTTCCTTTG
>CAJODT010000134.1:348-3642 GCA_905233365.1 uncultured Succiniclasticum sp. | reverse complement strand
TGCAATAGGAAAGAGGCGGTAAGTACTTCGTAAAAGAAGCGGCGGAATTTCCAGAACACCGGCAGGAACCACTGCAGGTTAAAACGCTTTGGCAGCTTGTTCAGCTTCAGCTTGGGCGTCATAAAAAACGCATAACCGTCCCACTGTTTCTGGAAATCTTCCAGTGAAACTATCATGGTCCGGTTTTGTTCTATACTGTAAACCAGGGTCTTTTTGTCGTTACGCTTTATAACCACGACGAAACTGCCGTTTAACCGGGTGATAAACGGCAACGACAGTTCTGCTATTGATTTTTCTTCCGGCTTATAATACAGCCATTTCGCTTTATACTCAAACTCTTTCAGGATGCGTAGCAGTTCCAGATGCCATTTATCCGGGGCCACTCCCGCCAGCTTGTCCCGCAGCACGCTTTCCTCTATGGGCTCTTCCGCGAACCTGGATTGAAACATGATCGCTTTCAGAAACTGTTCGCGCTGATTGTCATCCGGGATAATGACAGGTTCATTATTATCCTTCACTTATAAGTCCTCGCTGGTAGTAATTAATAGTTGTACCTTATTGTTGCTGCCGGGGCGGGTTGTCCGAAAATAACCGGCGACCCTTGTCCGCGCTTTGCCGAAAATGGTGTCCACCGGCAGTTTTAGCCGGCGGACAAAAAAAGTTACGAGAATTCACCCTCAAGCACTTTTGCTACAGCATGGTCATCAATTAAACGCATGCGGTTCTGGCTGCCGTATATGAGCACAGATGTACAAACCTTGTCTATCATCCGGGCAATCCCGGAGCTGTATTCATGAATCCGGTCAACTGCCTTTTCGGTAAACAGTTCAGATTCTGTTCCTGCATAAGCCAGTTGACGTTTTATATAATCGCCGGTATAGGCTCTGTCATAGTGGTCTAACTCGCTTTGTATATCAATCCGCTGGCGGATTGCCCTGCATTTCTCCAAGGCCAAACGCCGTTTCCAAAGTTCCGGCTGCCCGGCAAGGATCAAGGCGAGAGGACTTACTGAATCAAATTCTGTGTTTAACAGGAAACGGATTTCTTCCAGCACTGCGAAACTCAGCAGATGACTTTCATCTACTACGCAGACAACGCTTACGTCATGCACGGCTTTCAGCACAGCCAGCTGCTCATGCAGCTGCTGCTTTGCAATGGCACTGCTGCGACCTGCGTGGATTCCAAGCTGCTCCAAAACAATCTTATAAAAATTTGTAGGCGTCAGCTTGGATTCCGACACATACAGCATACGGTAGCGCTGTGGATTCAATGTGTCGCGCAGTTTCCGGAGGATGGTTGTCTTGCCTGTTCCGCAGTCCCCGGTCAGGACCGCAAACAACTGCTGTTTGGAAACATGCTTCATGCGGCTCAGGACTTCTTCCAGTTCCTTCGTAATAAACAACTGGTCAGTGGGAATTCCCCTTGTAAACGGTGTCGCCTTGAATTCATAAAACGCTTCAAACATCTTCGCTACCTCCTTCGATGCTGGTAAAGGAGATAGCTGTATGCCGGATGGCCTGGCGTTCCCGGTTCTTCTTTTTGGCGGCATCTAACAGCCTGGAAGAAACAGGTTCTACTTTTTCAAAGCGTTCCGGCAGCTTAGGCCGCTGGGCGCTGTGGGATGAAATCACCAGAGGCTTTGCAGTGCAGGGCGGAAATCCTTCACATTCTACAGTGAGCACAGAAATGTTGGCCGGATCGTATACCACGTCAACCTTACGGTCGATCATAGAAAGGCCCAGTTGCACTTCATACTTTCTCCCGCAGAAACTAATACAGCCGCCTTTGTCCACTTTTCGCTGTTCGCAGGAAAGGAAGGCATCGGCAATCTTTTCTGCCGGAAGCAGCCGGAGATTATGGCTGTCCGATTCATAACAGTCATGGGGCGTCCTGCCGTTTAAGGCGCTGTGAGGAACATTCAGGTAACATTCCTGCATCCACACCTCATACAGACGGTTCAGTTCTTCCACGGTCTTGGGCTTGGCAATCCGGGCTTCCTGCAAAAAGGATTCCACCGTCTGGTTATAGCGTTCCTGCTTTCCTTTCCCTTCCGGGTTATACGGCCTGGCATACAACAGACGGATACCGAGTTTCGCGCAGGCCCGCTTCATCCAATAGGTACGAAACTGTTTCCCGTTGTCAAAGTACACGCAGTCCGGCGCTCCGTATTTCGTAAGGGCTTGCCGGAAGCAGTCCTGCACAATGGACTGGTCCAGGGTGGTATAGAACTGGGAATGCAAGATGTTCCGCGTACAGTCGTCCAGGAAACAGACCATATAGGTTGGCTGTCCGTCCACATGGATGCCGTATTTAATATCCGACTGCCAGAGATAGTTGCGCCACGGTTTCTGGAAACGACGTGCCGAGGTAACGTCTTTATTGTATATACGCATCTGGCGGCTGGAATAGCCTCTTGCGGCAAGCTGGTCCTGCAGCGTGGAACGACGCAGAAAGCCGGGTTCGGCAATGCCTTCCCATTCCAGGATCCGGATCAGTTCGGTGACGCTTCGGCTGGGAACTTCCCGGCGTAAGTGGATAGCTTCTTCCATTAAAGATTCCGGTATTTTACTTTTGCCGGAAGTCTCCGGGGCTTTTGGCTTCAGCCCGTCAAACCCATTGCCGCGGTATTTGTTCACCCAACGCCGCAGCGTTCGTTCGGAAATACCATACTGGATGGTAATCTCTTCTTTCAAGACCTGCCGCTTGGCGTCATCCAACGTGGGGTCTAAAAGCGGTGAAATCATCTGGAGCCGGTTGGCTGCAATTTCTTCGGTACGTTTCTTGTCCATGTCAGACCTCCTTTATAATTGGTAAGGAAAGTCTAACAGAAATCCAGACGGACTAAAACGCCGAACGGGTCTGTCGCCATCGGCCAGAATTGACAAGGATCCGGACAAGGCATCTCAGCCAGCCGGCAGGAAGCGCTTCCACTTCCAAAGGAATCATCTTGTCAATTTCTGTCAAAAATTCTGCATCCGTTTGAAACAGTTGTTTCAAAGATTGCAGGCAACTTTCAAAATAGGAACGGAGCAGGAAAAACCAAATCCGTATGCGCCTCATGGTACTGTTTTCACAGGCAACCGGGATGGGGACAGATGTTGTGCCGGAGAGTATTTCCTCAACGGCCTGCGTACTGTATCGTTTGTATGGCATGACCATATCCGGCAGCTCATGGTGGATCCGGTTGCGATGGGTGCAATAAAGCCTGCGGATAACTAGCCATATTTTACTGCCATCCGGCTGGATCAGGAACCGCTTCCGGCTTCCAACGACAATCAGGCGGCGATCGCAGCA
>CAJODT010000134.1:0-317 GCA_905233365.1 uncultured Succiniclasticum sp. | reverse complement strand
AAAAGTTTTCTTAGTACCGGGCTTGCATTCAAGCTCGTAGGATTGTATAATAACCATGACGTTTCGGTCAGGAGCATTCCCGGTACTGTGTTGGCGCACGATACCATGAAAGGGAATGCTCTTTTATTTCCTTTCATTGAATATCATGGACATTATACACCGGTAGTTCCCGGACAGGCAACGTCGGTAGCAATCGGACAAAAATTTGGAGCTGTAACACTGTGAAATTGACAACATAACAATAACTGTTAACGCAAACAGTTTTACAGTTATAACTGCACATAAATTGAAAGAAGGTGGCAAGCTATGAAGTCAGG
>CAJODT010000133.1 GCA_905233365.1 uncultured Succiniclasticum sp. | reverse complement strand
TCCGCCTTGCGTTCTACGATTTCGCCGTTCTCCTCAATCGGCAGATCCTTAAAGTCAATCACTTCCTGGGCAATGAAACGCCGGGGCGCATTGATGATTGTGTTCTTCAGATCTTCCCGTTGCTCCTGTGTCAGGTTCTCACCGAACACAACGCCGTAACCGCCGGCTTCCGCCACGTCCTTGATGACCAGGTGATCAATGTTGTCCAGGGTGTACTTGCGGTCTTCCTCATAATAAGGCAGATAGGTGGGCGCATTCTTCAGGATCGCGTCCTCGCCCAAATAATAAGAAATCATTTTCGGCACAAAATAGTAGATGCCCTTGTCGTCCGCCACGCCGTTGCCCGGCGCGTTCATCACCGCCACGTTGCCCGCCCGGTAAGCGTCCATTAAATTAGGAATACCGATCAGGGAAGTGGGTTCGAAGCAGAGGGGATCCATGTATTCATCGCTGACGCGGCGATACACCGCGCCTACCCGCACCGGATCCCGGCTTGTACGGTAATACAGCGTCTGGTTTTCCACAAACAGGTCGTTGCTTTCCGCCAGCACCGCCCCCGCCTGCTCCGCCAGGTAGGAATGTTCAAAATACGCTGCATTGTAACGGCCTGGCGTAAAAATCACATTGATGCCGCCGGTATTCACATAATCCATGGTACGTTTCAGCAGCGCGCCATAATTCCGGTTGTCCCGCACACGGTAACGCTTGAAGGTCTCCGGGCTGCAGCGGCGGCACAACGTCCGGGCAATCAACGGATAAGACGCGCCGGAAGGAATACGCAGGTTGTCTTCCAAAATATACCACTCGTTGTCCTTGCCTTCCACCAGGTCGATACCGGAAATGTGGCTGTACACATCTTTAGAAGGCGTGATGCCCTCGCACTGGGCCAGATACCCGGGGGAACGGTACACAAACTCTTCCGGCACCACCCCGTCACGCACAATCTTTTTGTCGTGATAAATGTCGTAAATGAATTGGTTCAGCGCTGTCACGCGCTGGATTAGCCCTTTTTCCAGCACTGCGAAATCTTTTTCCGAAATCTGCCGGGGAACCGGGTCAAAGGGAAACAGCCGCTCATTAAACGTACCGTCCTTGTAAATTCCGAATTTTACACCGTACCGGGCCAGCTGTTCATTGATCTCCTTCGTGTGTGCCAACAGCGTTTTCATAAACAACCCCCCATCCCAATAATATATATATAAATTATCCCAAGAGAATGCTAAAAACGCAAGAGGAAAGCAAAAGATTAGGAAAATTTTTCTGAATTTGCATTTACAAGCGCCAAGTTGATTCACCTGTAATTCATCACATACAACCCCACCAGACAAATCACCACGCCAGCAATTTTATTCCAGGCTAATGGTTCATGATACAGCATGTACCCCACGGTCAGCAAAAAGCCTGCAAGGATCGCACTCTGCACGATGAAAGCCGTGCTCACCGGCCAGCCTGCCTTGTAGGCGTAGATCCAGCCTGCTTCCAGTCCCACCACAACAAGGCCCATCACGAAGGGAGCCCAGTTCAGCCTGCCGTATTCCTGCAATATGCCTGCGCCGTTTCCTGTTACGAAAAACAAAACGCCGGAGGCCAGCGCCCCCACCAGGTATGTTACGGTCAGCGACGCAAAAGCGTTCATGCCCGCCGGCACTTCTTTCGCACAAATCTGATACACCGTGTTAGATAATACCACCAGCGCTATCGGCCAAACGTATGAAACCATTATCATTTCCTCCTGCAATATTTATTTGGCCTGACTGTCGGTAGGTGCCCACCCGTTTTGCATTCTTTCATGCTTTAATCATTACTCCTCAACTTTAACCTTCCAATATCCGTTTTTATTTGCCCCGACTCTTTCTACGATTTTTTTCTCGCGAAGGGTATCCATAATTTTACGGACATAGCTTACGCTGAAACCGCTTTTTGCTGATAATTCATGTAACGTAAAGTCAGGATTTTGCAACAACAATTTTAAAATTATTCTTTGTGCATCGTTTAGCCGCTCTTTCTTCGCCAACTGTTTTGCATAGGCCTCAAATAATTCTGCTTCACTGATCTTCAAGCCGTTTTCTTTCGTTGTTTCGGAAAAAGTATCTCCCGACTGATTAAAAGAAGGATTAAACGGAATCGTGACATTGATAAAATTCTCTGAAATGTTGAATGCCTGCATGCCGTAATGCGTGACAATCAGCGGCACACCGTGTCCCGTTTGTTCAACATACCCTAACTGGCCAAATATTTTTTGCAGCTTTGTGTTGACAGGCCGGCTGATTCCCCTGAAGAACTCGTCTTTTGTCAGACCGGAAGGAAGTCCGCCGGTAGAAATTATCTCTATACGATCCGAAAAAATATACACTGCCGGAGGGTTCATCTGTTCCCACTTTGTATGAAGGCAAGCATTTTGCCAGGCTTCTTTGAATGAAGGAAAATCAAACAGTTTTTCCTCGTCCCGCTGATGACTTCCCATTTTAACCTTCGTATCGTTCAATGCTTCCACATAACTCAACACTTTATCCATGGCAACGACCAGCGATTTAAAGCCGTATTCATTCCGACGGATGATCTCACTTTTATCTTTTCCCCGAAACGTTACCGTTTTTATCGAAAAATCATTGTTGTCTGCCAGCAATTCTGCCATAAGGTTGTAAGAGCCATCCGGCAATTTTAATCCCAGATTCTCTTCAAATTCTTTTTCATTAATTGAAATTCCCTGCTCAAGAAACATAAATTTGAGTTGTTTGAACGACAAATCTTGTTTGTTGCTTCTGCTTTCCACAATTTTATCTTTATACAAATTATCGTTAATGTATTTTTTCAATTGAGCGGGAACCAGTTCGCGGTCTTCATCCGCGCTTCTGATATAATACTTGCCAAAAGCAGAATACGGCGTGTCATTTCCTGTCACATAAATCTTAACTACATTTTTTTCATCCAGCAAGTCAATGGAAATGGTCGGAATGACAGACGGCTTAATATGATTCGCAATTGCCTGGGAAATATCCCGAAGCGTACTGTCGCCAATCTGTTGCCCGACGACAGTTCCATCATTCTTAATACCAAAATACAGTGTCGCTTCCCCATGTTTATTTAACATCGCACTGATAGAAATAACGCCTTCTTTCAGTTCGCCTGTCGTTTTTTTAAATTCTATTCTTTCTGTTTCATATCCTATTTTCACTGAATCACCTTCTGTTGTTAAACTATTGAGCTGACTACCGTACTTTTAAATCAGCAAAGTATTAAGGAAACACGGATTAATCATTCTCTTTCGTAGTTATTATATCACATTTTAAAAATATTTGCTACTTTATTTGTCATTTTATTTATCACTAAAATGACAAATAAAACAATATTAAGATGCTGTTTAAATATTCCGGAAGAAAAATGATAATAAAGTAAAATGTAACACAGGGCGGTCCATTCGTTTTGAACGATCCGCCCTGCAGTTTTGATTCAATTTACATGTTTGCAACCGC
>CAJODT010000132.1:3675-5449 GCA_905233365.1 uncultured Succiniclasticum sp. | reverse complement strand
AAAGTCGTAGCTTTCCATAAAGGTATCAATAATGGAAGGTTCGCGATACCACCAAACCGGAAAACCTACAAACACCACATCATACTGCGGCATATCCGCTGCTTTAACAGCAATCGCCGGGCGCGAACTGCGGTCATTCATCTCCACCGAACTGCGGCTGTTCTTGTTCTGCCAGTTCAGGTCAGCGCCGGTATACGGTTTCTCCGGTTTGATCTCGAACAAGTCTGCGCCAATGGCCTCCGCCATCTTTTTCGCAACTTTCGCGGTGGTTCCGCTTGCGCTGAAATAAGCTACCAGTTTTTTACTCATAATTTTCCTCCCGTAATGGTTACTCACTGTCTTTTATACCGTAGTTTTATTATAGTATTTAAAAATGAATTGTACAATGCAGATTCTGTAATGCGCTAAAACTAAAACGCATAGTGCACAGCAATTATGGAAATACAACCCGTCACACGACCTTCTTTTTCCACGCCCCGGAATGATAAAACAGCAGGCCTACCCAAAGCGGTGTAAAGTTGGCCAGTGCATCTCCCAGCCAGAAGCCCATATATTTCATGTCAAGCACAATTCCGAACAAAACCGACAGCCCCAGCCGCAGGACAATTCCGTCAAACACAGCCGTGATAAAGTTCACGCGGGAGTTGCCGCTGCCGTTGATCAGCGCGTTGCTGCCGCTTCGTCCCGCACAGCTGAAGAAAGCCAGAATCGCAACGGGAATATATTCGTAGCCAATCCGGATGACCGCCGGGTCGTCCGTAAAAACTCCGTAAACCTGTTCCGGTAAGAAATAGATGACAAGGGAAGCAATCCCTGCCACTGCAAGCATGATGCGGTACACTGCAAACACAATCTGCCGTACTCTGTCATACTGCGCTGCGCCGATGTTCTGTCCCACCATGGACGCCCCTGCCGTGTTCACGGAATTGGACATCATGTTGACAGACATGTTGATCTTGTTGGCCACGCCGGCGAAGGCTGAAACCGCCACGCCGAAGGAATTGACCCAGGAGTTGACAAACATTTTGGAAAACTGTACCGCCGCGTTTTTAATCGCCATAGGCACGCCTAATTTCAGCAGGGATATGAGCATCTCTTTTTCCGGACGGAAAAACTGCCCCAGCGTAATCGATAAATGATACCGGTCCCTGTTTTTGTATATGAACGCGGCGCACAGCAGGAAACTGGCACCCTGGCTGATAATGGTCGCCAGCGCTGCGCCCTTGGCGCCCGTACCCATCTGCATGACAAAAATGACATCCAGCACAATATTCAGCAGCGCCGCAAGGCTGATGAAATAAAACGGATGCTTCGCATCGCCCATGCCCCGCAGAATCGCGCTTACCGCATTGTATCCGTAAACGAAAACAATGCCTGCCATGGAAATTCCGGCATAGGCCAAAGCCTCAGCGAACGCTTCCGGCGGCGTATGCATCAGTTCCATGATCTCCCGGCGGAACAAAAGTCCTATCCCGGTTACGCAGCAGGCGAAGCCAAACAACGCAGCGCTCATGGTAGCGACAAACCGGCTCAGTTTGTCATGCTGCTTTGCGCCGATGTACTGGGCGATTAACACCTGTCCCGCGCTGGAAAACCCCATGGCGATAAATGTCATGCAGTTCATGATGTCCCCGCCGACAGAAATAGCGGAAAGCCCCACCTTTCCCAGCGTCTGCCCAACTATGATCATGTCCGCCATATTGTAGACGATCTGCAGCAGATGGGACAGGAACATCGGCATGGCAAAACTGATAAGCTGCCGGTTCACGTTTCC
>CAJODT010000132.1:0-3669 GCA_905233365.1 uncultured Succiniclasticum sp. | reverse complement strand
TTCATGTGATGCATAACCAGTACCTGTAATTCTTTGTGTCTCTGAAAAAATCCGCTATCTCATTTATCGAATTTTTCTTATCTAATTCTAATCTCGCTAATTTATTCTATTATACCATTTATGCCTTTTAAAAATGTACAGAACCAACCCTTTTTTCCGCAAGGCTCCGTTCTGCCCATCCCGCGCAGTAAATGCTGCATTCAAACAGAAGAACCGTCGGAACCGCCATCATGATCTGGCTCAGTACATCCGGCGGCGTTAAAAGGGCGCTGACGATAAAGCTCAATAACACAGCAAAGCGCCGGCCGCGGCGCAGCGTATCCGCGCGCAGCACTCCCGCCTTCGCTGCGATAGTGCAGGCTAAAGGCATTTCAAAAATCAGGCCGAAGGGAATCACAAAGCCCAGCAGGAAATTTACATAGCGGTCAATGGCAAACAGCGGCATGGCTGTTCCCGCGCCTGCGTACACAAAAAAGCTCAGGGCCGATAAAAAGACAACGCCATAGCCAAACGCCACGCCGGTCGCAAACAGCAGCAGGGAGAACACCGCCCAGCCAATGGCCAGTTTCCTTTCCTCCGGGTACAGCGCCGGCCGCACAAAGCCCCACATCTGCCACAGCAGCACCGGGGCCGCCAGCACCACGGCACAGAGAAACACCACCTTCAGCTGCACATACAGCGCATCTGCCAGACCCAGATAGATTAACTGCACGCCCTGTTCTTTCACCGGGGCCGCCACGGCATTCATCACCCGCTCGGGTCCGATATAAACGAGAACAGCAAATGCAAGAGCAACTGCCGCCACGCACCGGATCAGCCGGCGGCGAAGTTCTCCTACATGTTCCCATACGTCCATATCTGTATTATTTTTCCGCAACTGCAGTTCCGGCTGGTTCATTTTCTTTCTCCGCGTTCTTATTCAGTTCCGCACGAAATTCCCGCAGGCTGGTGCCCAACGCCTTGCCTAAACCTGCCACCCGGCTGCCGCCGAACAACACCAGCGCAATCAATAAGATAACCAGTAATTCTGTCGTTCCGATACGTCCCATTTTTTATTCCTCCTGTTCTTTAAACCCGGAAAGCGTCTTTCTCTTTTCGCTTAACTTTTCAATAAGTTTTCCGTCTTCAACCTTTTGCGGCCGGCTTATGCGCGCCGTCCTCACCGGCTTCGCCTTCTGCCAGCGCCAGCCAGTTGGTTTTCATAAATCCCCGCAGACCCACATAGGCACGGGCAGATTTTTTTGCGATACGGGGCAGATCCTTCGGTTCCAGCAGCAGAACCGCAAGAATCCCAATCATTACTATTTCGCCTAACCCGATTTCCATCACTCACACTTTCTTTCCTAACTCAAGGGCCTGAACCGGGTATTCCGTGCCTTCGATTGCGCTGCGGTAACCGCAGCCTGTCGCGTAGATTTGTCCCTGGTCCTGCCACTCCATATATTGGCAAAGACGTGTATAATGTGCTTTTAATGCCGTCATCGTCCAGGTGTCGTTGTTCCATGCGGTTGCCAGCAGCGCGGACTTCTTTTTATGGATGGAACCGGTACGGGAATAGAACCGGTCGATGACCGTTTTAAGCTGGGCGGAAAAGCCAAAATAATACAGAGGCGTTACCAGCACAATCATATCGCAGTCCACCAGCTTCTGAATCAGTTTCTCCTCAATGGCATCCTTCTGCACACAGGGACCGTTCATGCCGCAGGCATCGCAGCCCCGGCAGGGATGAATGTCTTCGAAGGCAGCGTTGAAACGGAATACTTCATGCCCTTTACTTTCCGCACCTTCAATAAATTTATCTGCCAGCAGGGCCGACGTGCCGGCCTTATGCGGACTGCCTGTAACCACAACGATTTTCATATTCCGTATCCTCCTTATAAGCTCTTACCGATCCGGAACGCCTGTTCCGGGAATTCGCTTCCTTCAATGGCAGAGCGGCTGCCGCAACCGTAGCCCAGCACCCGGCCCACATCCTGCCATTCCATGTAACGCACCAGCGTATTATAATGCTCCTGCAAGGCGTTGAACGTAATGTCCGAACTGTTCCAGGCGGTAGCCATCAGCATGGACTTTTTGCGATGGATGGCGCTGGTACGGGAATAGAACCGGTCTATTACGGTTTTGATCTGGGCGGAAAAACCGTAATAATACAGCGGCGTCACCAAAGCGACCATATCGCAGTCCACCAGCTTCTGGATCAGTTTGGCGGAAATGGCGTCCTGAATGACACAGGGCCCGTTCATGCCGCAGGCATCGCAGCCCCGGCAGGGGTTGATGTCTTCAAAGGCGGCATTGAAGCGGAATACTTCATGCCCCGCCGCCTGCGCCCCTTCAATGAACTTGTCTGCCAACAGGGCCGAGGTGCCGGCCTTATGCGGGCTGCCGCAAAGAACTACTATTTTCAATTTCTTCCCGTTGGACACGCCGCCGGGTTTTGCTTCCGCGTCGCCTGCCGACGGCGCCGCGCCGGCTTTCTTGTCCCCGCTGACTGCGTTGATGCCGCAGCCGCTGAGAAACAGGGTCAGCGCCCCGGCGCCGGTTACTTTCAGAAACTCTCTTCTGTCCATGGTTAACTCCCCTTCTTCTTTGTCTGAAGTTCATAGCGCAGGTAATCAATCCGTTCCAGCGCTTTCTCTTTGCCGTGAATCGTGTCCAGCGTTCTGCCGCGTAATTTGTTCAGCATCTTCAGACAGGCTTCCGCAGAATTCTCATCGTCCTGCCGCAGGCGCAGGTACGCAGCAATTTCTTCTTCCGCAAACCCGATTTCCTGTAACGTCATCCGTACACTCAGCTGTTCAATATCGCTGTCCGTAAACCGGTATGCTTCCGCCTGCCTGTGCTTCCCACCCTTGCTTTCCGCATCTGCTTTTTCCGCTGCGTAACGTTGCAGCAAGGCAAGCGGAATCTTATATTTCTCACTCACTTCCGTAATTGTCATGCAATCCCTCCCTCTCAATACCCTTTCCAGGGTGTTTCATCTGTTCTTATTGTAAGAAACTGTTGTGTGAAAGTCTAATACCGGTTTATCATTAAAAGCCATGCTTCCCGGGCATGATGAGAAAAGTAAAAAACGCTGACAAACCGTCAGCGTTTTTTAGAACTCATATACAATTCTCTAATCATTATTAAATTTAAACAGGATATTGCATCCGTCGTTACAGTAACGGAGCCGTAGTACGGACATGCTCAATAAACTTTGTCACGGCCGGAGGAAACACCTGCCCTTTCCGCCATACCAACACGCTGTTGTTGCCTATCTCCGGTGACAACGGCCGCAGGCAGAGAGCGTTACCGGGAACTTCAAAGTCATGGACCAGCGCCACCCCTACATGATTTTCCACCATGATGGAACAGTTGTTGTAAGAAAGGTTCACGGTCGTTACCACATGCATACGGCGATAATAATCCCCGAACCAGTTATCCAGTTCGTTGCGCACGGAATGGCGCCGGGCAACAATCAACGGCACCCCCACCAGATCGGCAGGCGTTATCGTTTCTTTTTCTGCCAGCGGAGAGTCACGGCGCATCAGAACGCACCATTGTTCCCGCAGCGGCATCCGCACAAAATTAAACCGGCTGATTTCCACCGGTTCCAGCAACAGCCCGAAATCCAGCGTACCGTTCTCCAGTTTTTCCTTCACGTCGTCCGCGTTGGCCGTGTAGATATGA
>CAJODT010000131.1:3824-6120 GCA_905233365.1 uncultured Succiniclasticum sp. | reverse complement strand
AACAATCTGAGCCATTTCATAACGGGTCATCAGACGGTCGCCACGGAAGGTGTCGTCGCCATAGCCTTCGATTACGCCGGCAGCTGCCAGTTTGGAGATGCTGTCATATGCCCAGTGGCCGGCCGGTACATCGGAGAACGGGTTGGCAGCATAAGCGGAAGCAGTTACGCCTAACGCCATAGCCATTGCCAGTACTAAAGATTTTTTCATTGTGTTTTCCTCCTTTTTAGAAAAACAAATTTGTATTTATTACAAAACGCTTTTCCAAAACAGGAAGCCTGCATACGCTCCGCTCGAGTGGCCGTGTTTCCTCTGCGAATATGCCGTCCGCCTGCATGAATCCACGTCTGTAACCATATTGAGAATATGTATCATTAAGCAAAATGAACATATTTCTTTGTACAATATAGCACTGCCAAAGCGGTTTGTCAAGCACTTTTTAATTTTTTTTGCAGAATTTATGCGGATTGGCAGGATTTCCGGTTTCTCAGGCGCAGGTAAATCCGAATTTAGCAGAGTATCGTGACAAAACTTAAAGGTCTATCTAAGTTTTATAATCATGCTTTTTGGCCCTTGTTACCGTACCCTGGTCGTAAAAACGACCAACCTCGCGGCGCAACCCCGCATGGTTGCCGGGCTTGGGTTCCACCTACTCTTATGTTTTTAAAGGTAAAACCCTCATTGGAAGCACCTGACAGTACTAATTGACTGTCAGTAAATTCCAACTGCCTGAAAACAGAAGAGTGGAGGCTCTGCGTTTGGCCGGAAATTTGCTCCGCCGACAGCTCGGCTCATCTTCAGTTCCCTATTTCTCTTGTGTGGATGACTGCTTTTCAACCTATCTCCTGAACATCTGGATCCAGTAATGTGTATACTCCGTAGTTTGCTGATATCTTGTATCGCATCCAGTGGGTAATGCACAAATCAAAAAGGCAGAATTTACGCATCTTTCGCCACTCAGTTGTACAGTTGTACATTATTTCTGACAGACAACGCAGGATAATTTTAGATTAAGCACTGAAAACATTTTCCGTTAGCCTAATGATTATCTTCTTTATGTAAAAATGTAAGAATGTACAACTAACAAGGTCAACCCGGCATGGTTACCACATTTTTAAGTAGTACGTTAGTTGTACAACTTGTACATTCCGTCTGTTCTACCCCCCTTATAAAGGACAAAAGGTAGAAACGTAGAAATTTTTACGCAAAGCCGCATGGATACTGACATTCCGATTTCTACATTTTGGAAATGAAAGGTAGAAATCGGAAAAGCCTTCTGTCAGATAAGAGGAAAGCGCAGGGTTTCCCCCACGCCTTCCGTGTACGTGTCTATATTATTCTTCCGAATGAATTATATATCAAGCTGTTCGTTCTTCAACGTAGTCCAGAGAATACAAAAAGTCCGGATCAATATCAATGCAGGCTGTTGAATCATTAGTTCCTGTAACATCCCAGGCCAGCGTATCGTTCATAATCTTACATCTTTCCATAAAGAATAACTTGTCTTTCAATTTTTGAAAAACGCCTTTGTTCAGGTTCGGCTTGACATCATATAGCACAATCTTTCCATCACAAAAATACACAGAAACCGTGTAGTCGTCATGCGGAACAACCTGTACAATATCCGGTGTATAATCCATCATAATAGTTTGCCTCGCTTTTATATCAGTGGTGCAATCTTGTTTAGGGGCAAATTATCTTTTGCCAGTTCCCAATCCTGCATCAATTCATCCTGGTGTATTTCACACCAGGCTAATACAAATTTCAACTGTCTTGTCGGAAAGGCTCCTCTCAGTACCCTTCCCTTCATAATATCTATAAGCACCTTTTGCCCATTATAAGCGGCGTGAAAATGCGGCGGCTGATGATCTTCATAATACATAGTCACTCTTATTCCAAAAAATAAAGATATTTCTGGCATTCTCTTCTTCACCTTCTTCTTTTATTTCTGTTGCTGCGCCTTATACGCTTCCACTTTCTCACGCATGGTCATGGGTCGGGTTGCGCTTGCATCCGCTTCTTTCATTGCCTTCGTTTCATCTTTTGTTTTCTTTGTCAGCTTTGCTTTATCGGTTTCCTTTTCAGTCTGCACATCCGCAGCAGCCTTTGCTTCACTGCTGCTCAAAATATCCCGCAGCCTGGTTTCGATTGCGCCGGTCTCCGCAACGCCGTCAAAGCTCATGACGGGCTGCTCCCCAACCAGCAGCACATTTTCGCTGTTGGTCCATACGGCTTCGTGCTGCCTGCCGTCGTGGAAAACGGAAGACAGGTTCCCGGCAATCAGGAAGGCCTGCTC
>CAJODT010000131.1:0-3710 GCA_905233365.1 uncultured Succiniclasticum sp. | reverse complement strand
TTCTTATTGTAATTGTTACGTCGGCTCACGCTGGTGGGGTGGTCGTTGAACAGTTCGGCAAAGCCGCTGGACTTGCTGCCGTTCTGTTCCAGGATGCGCTGCCACACCGCCGCCCCGGCGCCTACATTGTAGCCTGCAGACACAGCGTAACCAAAGGCCAGCTTGTCCGCCTGGCTTTCCATGGGCTTGGTCACCCACTTGGCCGTGCCGATGGTACTGACCAGTGCCGCGCCGATGTCGGAAACCGTGTTCTGGTTCTGACTGGCATACAGGGCGGCCAGAATGGAGATAGGCAGGGCCCGCTTCACCCCGGCAGCAGGATGGTTCTTCTGGCCGTGGCCCATTTCGTGGGCGATGACAAAGGCCAGTTCGTCTTCATGGAAATTTAGTTTTTCGAAAGCGCCGATGTTGACGCTCATGTTGTGGCCTAAAGTGCAGAATGCGTTAAAGGATTTGTCATTATTGACAAAATAGTTGTAGGGTTTTTTGACAATAGAGTCGTCGGTCAGGGCCACCGCGTCGGACAGACGGGTCATGATGCGGGCCAGCAGGGCGTTGGCCACAGGGTCCGTGTTGACGCCGTACTTGTCCTTGATCTGGCCCATGTATTCGTCCCGGCCTTTGTTGTCCAGGTAGCTGACCTGCTTGTTCAGGTAGGCGTACTCCGCTCCCACCTGAAACAGGGCCAGTCCGGCGGAGAGCCAGTCCCAGGCCAGGGCCTGCTTCGGCATGACGGCGCCGGTAGTTAGGGAAAGACAGATTGCAGCGGAAACCGCAGTACGGATAAGGGAAGTTCTTTTCATGATACTAACCTCCAATCATTTCAAAATCGTCCAGCCGTCCTCCTGGTACACCTTGCCCTCTTTCATCAGCTTACCCAGAGCGCGCTTGAAGGCAGCTTTGGAAATGCCAAACTTTGTCTTGATGACCTCCGTAGGCGTATCGTCACAGTAGGGCATGCGCCCGTTCCGGGACTGCAGCGTGTCCAAAATCACCTGGGCGTCATCCACCATAGCATTTTCTTTCTGCTTGCGCAGGGACACATCCACGTGGCCGTCTTCTCTTATAAAGGTGATACGGGCCGTAACCTGTTCCCCGTAGGCAAGGTAGCGTTTGGGGTCCGTCTCGCTCCGGTGCAGGAAGGCAATGTGCCTGTCATTGGTAAAAAGAAAAAAGCCATCTTTTGTAATATTGTAAATCGTCCCGGTCACAGAGTCCCCCACTTTGGCATCTTCCCCAATGGGTTTCGCCGCCCGGGCCAGGTCTTTATCCACACGCATGGTCACAGCCGGCCGACCACTCTTATCACGGTACAGCTTGATCCAGATTTTCTGGTTGGGGTTCACCCTGCCCAGCATTTCCGTATAGGGCAGGAACACACCCCGCTCTGCTCCGATGTCCACGAAGCCGCCGTCCCTGGTTACGCTGAGCACTTTCGCATAGCCCAGCTGCCCTTCTTTCATCTTGGGCAGCTTCATGCTGGCGGTGAGGCGCTTATGGGGATCCAGGTACAGGTACACCCGCACCTCGTCCCCCACTTTCACCGGGGTCTGCTGCTGCAGCTTGTGCAGCAGGATGTCGTCCGAGGTGTTGCCGGTGCCCGCGTCAAGGAAGGCTCCCATGTCGGAAACCCGTGACACCTTCAGGGTCACCACGTCGCCGGCTTTGTATTTCAACTCACTCTGCATCATCGGTCCCCTTGAACTCTTCACTGGGAGCGTCAGCCCACAGCTGTTCCAGATTATAGAAATCCCGTTCTTCTTCCAGAAATACATGCACCACCGCGTCGCCGAAATCCATCAGGATCCAGCGGCCTTCGTGATACCCTTCCTTGTGGCGGCAGAACACTTCCTGTTCCGCCAGCTTGTCTTCAATGGCATCGGCAATGGCCCGGACCAGGGTGGTGTTGGTCGCGCTGGCGATGACAAAGTAATCTGTCATGTAGGATATGCCTTCCATGTTCAGCAGCAATATGTCTTTTCCTTTTTTATCGTCTGCAATCGTTGCAATCTTCTCTGCCAGTTCTTTCGGCTGCATGGTCATACAGTCTACCTCCACTTACATTTCTTTCATAATTTGTATTTTATAAATCTATTGTATTATCTTATCTTCCGTTTATGCACTTGACAGCGGTTACGCCTTTACCTGTCCGTCTGCAACACGCGAATCTATCCCACTGCAAAATGCTACCTGTTTCGTGCTGCATCGTTTTCTTGTCTGCCTAAAAAACGTTTATTAATTCGTCTGCACGCTGACCGCTCAGTTCTTGGGTGCCGCCTGGGGCTTGTTGCTGATTACCGGTTTACGAATTACCGGGGGTGCGTTCTTCTTGGGCGCCGGTTTGGGTTCGTTGTTCACGGCCGGCTTGGGTGTATTGGACGTACTTGATGATGACTTGGACGCACCGGATGCGCTTGATGATGACTTAGTGGCACCGGAAGAGGAAGAAGTGGAAGAGCTTGCTTTCTGCTGCGTCGTCGTCTTCTTTTCCGGTTCGGACTTGCGCACTTCTTCAGTCTTCTTCTGGGTTTTGTAAGAGGACCTTCTCGCGGCAGCGGCTGCAGCGCTTCTGTACGAATCGCTGTTGCTTCCTTCGCCCAGTTCGTCCACGCCTGTCACCGGGTCGTCGGCATCAGAGCCTTCTTTCACCGGCATAAAGGGAATGTCTACCTCGTTCAGGGACTTTTCAATATCCGCACGGTTGGACCGCCAGTAGCTGATGCCGCTGGAAGGCGAATCGTAGAAGTTGCCGTACAGCATGCCGGAACGGATATTGTTGTCTGACATGATATTAAAGCTGCGGACCGCCTTGATCATGGTCACCGTATCCATGTCCGTCTCCATGTACTCTTTGGCCGTTGCGATGACCTTGGGCAGCTTGGCTATATTATTTACGGAAAACATCTGCAGGGACAGGGCTTTCAGGAACTTCTGCTGGCGCTGCACCCGGCCGATGTCCCCCAGCTCGTCAGACCGGAAGCGGACATACTGACCACTCTTTTCCCCGTCCAGATGCTGATAACCGTGCTTGATGTCAATTTTCAGCTTGGCATAGGGGTCTTCGTAATGCATGTCTGTGTCAACATACAGGTCCACCCCGCCGATCAGGTTGATAATCTTAATAAAGCCCTGCCAGTTGGCCAGCGCGTAGTAATGGATGGGGATGCGCAGCAGGTTGGCAATGGTCTGCTTGGCCATGGAAACCCCGCCGTAGGTGTAGGCAGCATTCAGCTTTTCATACTGGGTATGGCCCGGCAGGATGACCATGGTATCCCTTGGCAGGGAAAGCAGCGATATCTTGTGGGCTTCCGGGTCGAAGCTGGCGATGATCATGGCATCGGTACGCTTAGGTTCGCTGTCGTCCGCTTCGCTGTCGCCGTCGTCTATGCCCAGCAGCAGCACATTGATGCGTTTGTTCAGCTTTTCATCTTTTTCTATTTCCGGATCGGCTGCCACCACTTTCTTTTCCGGCGCGTGGATGATATTGGTGTACACCCATACCGAGCCCCAGAAAACCGAGGTCAGCAGCACCGCCAGTACCACCAGCAGCAAAAACAGCCGCCCCCAGCGCATCCTGCGCCGTTTGGGCCGTTGGTAGTGCCTTCCGTCATTTTCATTTTGATTGTTATGGTTATCGTTTCTCTTTTCCGAATCCATTTATTTCCTCTTTTTACCTTTTTTATATTTCGCCGCCAGCTGGTTGTAGCCCG
>CAJODT010000130.1 GCA_905233365.1 uncultured Succiniclasticum sp. | reverse complement strand
GAACAAGCGGGTGGTTGAATTCGCCATCCGTGCGGGCTTGGCATTAAACTGCGATATTCAAAAATTCAATAAGATGGACCGTAAGAATTACTTTTATCCGGATCTGGCGAAGAACTACCAGATTTCCCAGTGGGATGAACCCATCTGCCTGGGCGGCCACATTGACATCCGTGTCAACGGCGAGAAAAAACGCATCGGCATCACCCGTATCCACATGGAAGAAGATGCCGGCAAGCTGGTACACAGCGGCCTGACCATCAGCACTTCTGATTCTTCCGCAGTTGACTACAACCGCGCCGGGGTGCCCCTGATCGAAATCGTATCCGAACCGGATATGCGCAGCGCCGCGGAAGCACGCGCTTATATGGAACAGTTAAAAGCCATTCTTGAATACACCGATGTCTGCGACTGCAAGATGCAGGAAGGCAGCCTCCGTTGCGACGCAAACATTTCCGTTATGCCGGAAGGCGCAACGGAATTCGGCACCCGTGCGGAAATCAAAAACCTGAACTCGTTCCGCGCACTGGAACGGGCTATTGAATATGAAGTAGAACGGCAGATTGAAATCGTGGAAGACGGTGGCCATGTAGTGCAGGAGACCCGCACCTGGGACGATGCCAACGGCGTGACACTGTCCATGCGTTCCAAGGAAGAAGCCCACGACTACCGTTACTTCCCGGAACCGGACCTGGTGCCGGTGAATCTGGATCAGGCCTGGATCGACGAAATCAAAGCGACATTGCCGGAGCTGCCCTCTGCCCGTAAGGAACGCTTACTGGCCGAAGAAGTGCCGGAAGATAATGCGGATATCATCGTTGCCAGCAAGAAAGTAGCAGATTATTTTGATGCAGGTACGAAAGCAACAACGAACCTGAAAGCTCTGTCCAACTGGCTGATTGGGGACGTGGCCGGATATCGAAATTGACGATCCGGAATTCAAGATTACGCCGGACCATCTGGGCGAGCTGGTGAACCTGATCGACAAAGGCGTGCTGTCCAGCAAGCTGGCAAAACAGGTCTTTGCGGAAATGCTGAAAGAAAACGAAGCGCCGCAGGCGCTGGTGAAGAAGCTGGGACTGGAACAGGTGAGCGACGCCGGCGAACTGGGCAAACTGGTAGACGAAGTGCTGGCTGCCAACCCGCAGTCCGTGGCTGACTTCAAAGCCGGAAAGAAAAAGGCCATCGGCTTCCTGGTAGGCCAGATCATGAAAGCCACCCACGGTAAAGCAAACCCGGGCATGGTCAACAAGATGCTGATGGAGAAGATGAATTAAAACTGAATCGATGAAATGCAAAAACTGCTGGCAGATTTTTTGTCAGCAGTTTTTTGTGAACTGCAAAAAATTGGCACATTTGCGCTGGGCTGGACGGATGGAAAGGCTTTTCTGCAAAAGTCAGGAAAAGATTTATATCGTAAGGGTGCGGTGAAACCGCTTGTCCGGTAATTTGAAAATTTAAAATAATTAGCTCTGTGCACAGCGGTAAATTTCGCAAATACCTTGCGCATACCGAAAGATTTTGATATAATTTACTCTGCGTATAGCGGGAAAAGACCATTGATGGAGGCACCGGTTATGGAGATAAAAAGAAAAATGTATCAGCGGCTGCTAAACTGGAAAACCGAAACAAAGGGGACAAAAGCTGTCCTCATTGAAGGGGCGCGCCGCGTGGGAAAATCCACGATAGCTGAGAAGTTTGCAAAGGAGCAGTATAAATCATACATTTTGGTGGATTTCAATCTTGCCTCTAAAAATGTTAAGAACAATTTTGAAAACCTTGCGCAGCTGGATATTTTTTTTCAGAATCTTTCGCTTGAATACAATGTCCGTCTTTATCCTCGAGAGTCCCTGATTATATTCGATGAAATACAAAAATTTCCAAGAGCCAGGGAAGCTGTTAAATACCTTGTGGCGGATGGCCGGTATGATTATATCGAAACAGGTTCTCTCATCTCTATCAAAGAGAATGTAGAGGAAATAACCGTCCCATCCGAAGAGCGTAAAATTAAAATGTATCCTGTTGATTTTGAGGAGTTCCTATGGGCTATGGGCGAGGATCTGCTGGCGGAACATATTCGCGCCTGCTGTAAGGAAGGAAAGCCGCTTGAACAGAAGACTCACGCAAAAACCATGCGCCTTTTTCGAGAATATATGCTTGTAGGCGGAATGCCACAGAGCATTGTTGCTTATATCGGGGGCAACCGGGACTTTTATGCCAGTGATGTTGAGAAAAGAGATATTCTGAACCTTTACCGTGATGACATACGTAAAGCTGCCAGACGGTACAGTTCCAAAGTTTCTGCCTTATTTGAGAATCTGCCCGGATATTTATCTACGCATGAAAAGAAGATTGTACTCAGTCATGTTGACGAAGATGGGCGGTATTCTCAATATGATGAACCGCTTTTTTGGTTGGATGATTCCATGATCTGTAATCTGTGCTACAAATGCAATGATCCTAATGTCGGGTTTTCTCTCAGTAAAAATGATGCCGCAGTAAAATGCTATCTGGGTGATACCGGTTTGCTGGTGAGCCTTGCGTTCAGCGAGAATGAGATATCAGATCAACAATTATATAAGGCGATCATGGGAGGGCGGCTGTCATTAAATGAAGGTATGTTGTATGAAAATATGATTGCGCAGATGATTGCGGCAACAGGCAGGAAGCTGTATTTCTACACAAGATACAATACGGAAAAACATCGAAACGATATTGAAATTGATTTTCTGCTTTCCAACGAAAGTAAGACCAGCTTCAAAATATATCCTATCGAAGTCAAATCATCAAAAAACTATACGACAACGTCGTTGAGCGATTTTAAGGAACTGTTTTCCAGACGTATTGCGAAGTCGTATATCATTCATCCCAAGAGCTATATGCAGGAAGAGTCCATCACTAAGATTCCTCCTTATATGTTTTTCTGTTTATTCTCGTAAGGAAAGCGTACGGCAACAATTGGCGGGCCGGTGTGTTCGCCGGGTACGGCAAGACGGGTTTTTCGGATAACACAGCCAGCAACGAACTGAAAGACGTGCGTTTCGGTCTGTACGGCGGCTACAGTAAAGGCAAGAGCGAAGGCATGGTGTATCTGGATTACGGATGGCTGCGGAACAAGTTGCGCAGAGGTATTAAAAATTTAGGTTTGACCGCCAGCGCGGATTATCACAGCCGCATACTGGAATTAGGCGGCGAGTACCTGTACGATCTGCATGCGGAAAAAGACATGCCCTGGCATGTGCGGCCCTATGTGAACGCGCAACTGTCAAGGCTGTGGCAGGATGCTTACAGCGAAGGCGGCGCAGGCGTTTTCGGACAGGATGTGGAAAGCAAACATAACAATTACTTCGGCGCCGGGGCGGGCGTGGAATTCAAACGCTACCTGACAAACGGAAGCTTTGCGATTCGCGCGGGTGTGAAGCATGCTTTTGCAGGGGCGGAACCGAAAAAGAAACCGGAAGACTTTTTCCAGCCAGGCTTCCCGGGACAGGAAGTATTCCGCACAGTCGTGCGTGATGCTGAACCACTGGGCGGCGAAGCGGAAGTAGCAAAGGGCTGGACCATCGGCGGCGACGCCGGTTTCGTACGGGGTTCCCACGACAAAGACTGGTCCTGCAGCGTAACGGTACGGCGCATGTGGTAAATTGTTGTTTTTTTCTAACAATTGTAGAAATTCAGCAGCCGTTTTGTTATAATAGGAATGTACTGTGAAAGTACAGTTTATGCAATTATTTGGGGAGGTTCTGAAAATGGCAATCAACGAAAACAGAATTACAAAAGAACAAATGGAAAAAGCCCTGCAGTGCAAGACGGCGGAAGAGTTAATGGCGCTGGCCAAAGCGGAAGGCAGGGAGATCACGAAAGAAGAAGCCGAAGCGTACATGGCGGAACTGGCAGACTTTGAGCTGGACGATGAAAAACTGAAGAATATAGCTGGCGGAAGGGATGTTTGCTACACGAATGGCTGCGCATTAAAATGCGTTAATAACTTATGAGAGAAGAAATCGTAAGTGAAAGGGTGGATTTTTCCAATGGCAAACATAAACATGAACGAACTCACGAAAGAACAAATCCAAAAAGCAATGGCCTGTGAAACCGCTGAGGATCTGATGGCGGCGGCGAAATCCGAGGGCTATGAACTGACAAAAGAAGAGGCCGAAGCCTACATGGCGGAGCTGTCCGATTTTGAGCTGGACGAAAAGGCAATGAAACAGGTAGCGGGGGGCGGCTGTTACATAGAGAGCGACAAACCCGGTACAATGAACTGTTTTCCCCGTTTTTAGGTAACGCATAGCGTTTTCCTGACAGCCGTAGTTTTTTCTGCGGTGTTTTGCTATAATAAGGACATACGGGAGATACATGTTTATGGTTAGAAAAAACGGGGCAAAGCGGTTCAGAGTTTCTAAAGCAGCGTTTTCCGGCTTTCTGTGTCTTATGCTGTTCATGGCGATGATGTTGACAGGCTTCCGTCACAGCGGACCCTGCCAGCTCACGATTACTGTCCCCAGTGACGAGAATGGGCCTGTCACTCCGGGACATGGCTTTTTTATTGCCGGGAACATCAAAAGCGACCGCGCGCTTCCGGAAGGCGCTTCGCTGCGCGTATCCGTATTTGACAAAAATAATACAGAGCTTCGGTTTGCCGGAAGTGCGAAGAAAAACGAAGACCGTATAGACCGTTTCTGCGATGCGTTTTTCTACTACGCAGATGACGTTGACCCGGAGCGAACGGGCGTCAGGGCAAAGGAGTTTCCGTTCCTGATCGTGGATGGTTCCGAACATTCGCTTCAGAACGCAACGATAAAGTGCTGGTTTTCCGATGACAGCTTCAACGCGTTCATCCCCTATGCGACCGATACAAAACATGGCCTGCTCATGGATGACGGGATCGGATACACCGATGCTGCCGGGCATCCCTATGATGCGCTGCCTGTTGGAAATTACACGGCCGTGGCCGTACTGAGGGACGGTAAGGGAAGAGAGCTTGCTGCAGCGAAAAAGAAGTTCTCGATTAAGCCCGCTCAAACTGCCATACTCTGCCGTTTTCATCCGGATGAACACTATGAAAAGATGAAAAAGTTTGCCGCCAAACACAAGCTTTCCATGAATATCGACTATCTGCCCGGGTACTACAGGGACGTCAACGGAAACGACAAAGGCGGATTGCGGGCGATGTTCATTGGCGGAGACTGCGCTTTATACAATGGCTCCCGGGTCACAATGTTTGAATATCTTGCCAGTCCTTCCAGTTCCTCACTGACGTTTGAGCTTCCGTTCATCGAGAAATACTTCAATGTAGACGATCCGAAGAAATTTAAAGTATATTATTACGATATCGGGGAGCCATCCCTTAAAGTGGGCGACCGCACCCTGGACGGTAAAATCGTTGCCGTCAAAGGCAATGACAAGCTCTGTCTGTGCAGGGCAGACCTGGGGAAAAACACGGAAGAAGGGTATCTTGATTTTAACAACGTCCGGATTCTTTCAACAGATACGGACTTTTCCGACGGTATTTCCGTAACGGCTTCGGAAGATTGCAAGCTGGCGATTTCCGGGATCGTCGTGCCGCATCAGCTGAAAGAGGAAGAAATTTTGTTTGACCCTGCCAACAATAAAACAGGACTTTTAAACCGGATAGAGAAGATCGTCTATTTGGTCCGGAACGGCTCGGAAACGAAACGGTACGAAAAGCCCGTATTCCTGAACCGGAAATTCAGGGATGGCTCAGAATACGATTCCGTGCTGGAATTCTATCATGTTTTCCTGAAGGATGAGATTGAACCGGACAAAGAGTATGAGATCCGCCTGTACGGCATAGATAAAAATGGAAAACGGGTGGAAGGCTCCTCGGAGCGCTTTACCGTTCATTGGGAAAAAACCAATTGAAGTGATCCATGAGAACACGCTGAAACAGGCGGCAGGCGGAGGCGGGCCTTTTTGTTACGGTCGCGCTTGCACCACGATATGCAGTAGAACTTGACACATGGCAAACTGGATGGCTAATCGCTGCAAAAGGCGGCGGGCGGTATGCGCTAGGGTGTGGGCTTTGCCCATCTGTGACACTTGACACGAATCAATACAAAACCCCGGCTGTTTTGTCAGGGTAAGGAGAGGAAATATGCGAAGAAGCGCCTATGAAATTATCCTGCCGCTCATGGACGGCGAAAAAGAAATCGAGGACCGCGCGCTCCTCGTGAACGGGCTTTACGGCGCGATAGATGTGGTCAAAAAGGACGAGGCGGAAAAATTCGCAGCGGGGAACTTTGCGGGGCTTCCTTTCGCTCTCAAAGAGCGGCTCATGCTCCGCGGCCATCTGACGAGGAAGGACGAGGCGGGGGAACTTGCCGATCTCGCGCTCCTTGCCCGTATTTATCGGACAATACCAGCGCGCAGCGGCGTGGGGCTCGTCATCATGCCTACCTACGACTGCAATTTCCGCTGCCCGTACTGCTTTGAACAGCACCGGCTGAAAAGGGGACAGAGCTGGCTGGACAGAACCATGACCGATGAGATGATAGATGCGGTTTTCACCGCGCTCTCGGACTACAGGAAGCGGGGCTACGCCCTCGACGGATGCGCCCTGTACGGCGGCGAGCCGTTCCTCGAAAAGAACCTCCCCGTCACGGAGAAAATCGCCGACCGCTGCAAGGCGCTGGGCATGAAAATTGATGCTATAACCAACGGCTATGACCTTGCGTCCTATATTGGCTTCATGGAAAAATACGAAGTGGGGCAAATTCAGGTGACGGTGGACGGCACGGCGGAAATCAACGATCGCCGCCGCGTCCACAAGGACGGCCTGCCCACCTATGACCGCATTTTGAGCAATGTGGAGCTGGCTCTTGCACACGGCGTCAGCGTCAGGCTGCGGGTGAACGTGGGACGCGAGAATCTCAAGAGAATCGGGGCGCTCATCGACGACCTCAAGGCTCGGGGCTTTATCGAAAAAGAAGAAAAGCGCGCCGCCGAAGAAGCGGAATTGAAGAAAACGGACAAGGACGCAAAAACCAGGCGCGCCCATTTCTCCTACTACTTCAAAGCCGCCAACGACGACGCCCATCCGGAGAAAAATATTTCCGAGCAGGACATTGTGGACGAGCTGATGAAGTACGGCTTCACCGCCGAGGAAGCCATCGACCGCCAGAGCCAGTACAGCGTCCCCGCTAACGGGCTGCGCCGTCTTTTCCGAAAAGAGGAATACCCGCCTGCTTGAGCAGAAAGTCC
>CAJODT010000129.1:1885-7524 GCA_905233365.1 uncultured Succiniclasticum sp. | reverse complement strand
GGAGCTGTGATATGGCCATATCCAGGAGCCGCCGCCGCGCCGCCGCGCCTTCGCGTATCAGGTTCAGGTCCTCGGGGGAAAACAGCACGGCGGTCAGCGCGCCTCCCAGCTCGGAGGCGTTGTTTTTCACCCCGTTCCTCCTGATGCGTTTGGGAAGGCCCCGGCGCAGAAGGATTTCGATCTGCTGTTCCCGCCCCCCGGCTGTGATTTCCGCGCGAACCTCGGCATAGTCGCTGCCAAAGCCAATCATTTCACGGTCGAAGCGTGTGCGAAAGCTCTTCCCTCCGGCAAGAAGACAGATTGCTTCAAGTAGGTTAGTTTTTCCTTGGGCGTTTTTTCCGGAAATGACATTGGTGGCTTCGTCAAACCTGAGGGAGGCTTCCGTATAGTTTCGGAAATTGCGAAGCTGCAGTCGGTTCAAATCCATGGACCGGCGACGGCATAGCTTTTACCGTTGATTTCAACATTGTCCCCCGGACGGAGCTTTTTCCCGCGCTGGGTACAAGCTGCACCGTTGACACGGACGCTTCCATCCGCAATGCGTTTTTTTGCTTCTCCTCCGGTTCCTGCTTCCCCGGCAAATTTTAGGAAGGCGTCCAGCCGGATGTATTCTGTGTGGATTCTGATCTCTTCCATGTCTATGCCTTCAGCCGCACCGGCAGGATCATGTAGAGGAAGTTTTCTTCTTCATCCGCTGGTCTGATAACGCAGGGAGAGGAACCGGAATTGAGGCAGAGCATCAATTCTTCTGCCGGCGCTGCTTTTAGAACATCCAGCATGTAGCGGTTGTTGAAACCGATTTCCACCTTCGGACCGTCGCATTCGGCCATACACAGGTCCTCCGCCTTTCCCAGACCGGTCACGCAGAGAATTTTGACCTGGCTCTCCCCGACGGAACAGCGGATGGGATTTTTAATGCGGTCGTCGATGATCAGGCTGACGCGCTCCACCGTCCGCTGCAGCTGTGCTTTGTCCACCTTCGCGTGGGTGGCGAAGGTGTTGGGAACGGTTGTGCGGTAATTCAGAAATTCGCCCTCCAGACGGCGGGAGATCAAAACCGTGCGTCCGATGGAAAAGCTGATGTGCTTGTCGCTGAGTTTTATTTTCACCGGTTCTTCCGTATCGCCGCAGAGTTTTTCCAGATCGGAGAGCGTGTTTCCGGGTACGATAAAGCTGCTGTCCTGCTTCGCTCCGTCTAATTTCTCCCGACGCAGGGCCAGTCTGTAGCCGTCTACCGCGACCAGCGTGAGGTCCCCTTCCGCGATTTCAAACATTTCCCCTGTGTAGACCGGTCTGGATTCATTGTCCGATACGGCAAATATCGTTTGGCGGATCATTTTGCCCAGGAGATTTTGCGGAATCGAGGTTCCCTCCTCCGCGCCGATTTCCGGCAGCTCCGGGTAATCCGCCGCGTCGGTACCGATGATGTGAAATTCCGCGTTTTCACATGTGATCGCTACATTCTGAAGCTTCGTTTCGATTGTCACATCGCCCTGTGGGAGGGAGCTGACGATATTGCCGAAAATTTTTGAGCTTAGTATCAGATTTCCCTCTTCCTGCACGACAGCCTCTATCGTTGTGTGTATCCCTTTTTTCAGATCGTAACCAGTCAGTTTTACTTCCCCCTGTGTGGCTTCCACCAATATGCCTTCCATCGTGGGAATTGGGCTTCTTGGACTCGTGGCGCGTGATGCTGTTGAAACCGCAGCCTGCAGTGCGTTGCGGTCGCAGGTAAATTTCATTTTGTTCCTCCGTTCTCTGATCGGAATTGCCTTTTTCTCTCTTAGGAACTGTCAACAAATTACCTGAGCATTCTGGCTGGTCTAAATCTGCGTTGTCGTCGGTCGCCGGGCACAAAGCCCGCCTTCCTCCTCCGCCTTGCCCAGAACGATTTATCCTGCGCCATAATTGCTCACTTTATTTATTGATAGTTCCTTAGATAGAAAGATAGATTTAAATTATTTAGTAGTTCTTTGTAGTAATACGAAATATTTTTGAAAAGTGCTGTAATCCTTTGTAAACTCTGGATTTCTTCTGTTGGAAAAAATGTCGAAAACTTTTGTAATTTCAACACCGGGTTTTTTCACTTTTTTCTTTCAACATATTTCAACAAGTATCAGAACAAGTTTTTGTCATTTTTTTGAAAACTTTTGTTTTTTATGGTTTGGCCAGATTCGTCCATTTTCCACTTTTGAGATAAACGGAACGGCGCAGGACAATTTTTTTACTGTCTCTGTCTGGAATTGATATTGCTGGTGATATCCCTGATATTATCCGCAAGATCCTTGTCTTCTTTCATTTTTTTTTCTATTTTTTGGATAGAACTATGAATTGTGCCGTGGTTGCGGTCTTCAAACAGCATTCCGATGTCGTTGAGCGTGAGGTTGATCAGGGTACGGATGAGATAGATGGAGACATGTCGGGCCTGGGCAATGTTTTTACTTCTCTTCTGGCCTTTGATGTCCTCCACGCTGACGTTGTAAAAATTGGCGGTTTCACGGATGATGTCTTCCGGTGTCGGGACGTTGTTTCCTGTGCGGATCACATCGGCGATGGCTTTGTCGACACGTTCCTTTGTAATTTCGTCTCCTGTGATTTCTCTGTATGCTGTCAGTTTTTTTACGACGCCTTCGATTTGGCGAATATCGCTGGTCAGCTTTTCCGCGATATAGCTCACGGTCTGGTCGCTGAAGCGCATACCGAGGTGCCCCGCTTTGTCGCGGATGATCGCCATCCTGGTTTCCAGGTCCGGGGGTTGGATATCTGCCATCAGTCCTCCCTCGAATCTGGTGCGGAGGCGGTCGTCTAAGAGGTGCATTTCTATGGGCGGACGGTCCGAGGTCAGAACGATCTGATGCCCGGACTCATAGATATTGTTGAAGGTGTGAAAAAACTCCTCCTGGGAGCGTTCTTTCCCGGCGATGAACTGTATATCGTCTACCAGAAACAAGTCCGCATAACGGTAGCGCTGCCTGAATTCTTCCATCTCGCCTTCGCGTATTGAATGGACGATGTCGTTGAGAAATTCATCCCCCTTGACATAAACAATCTTTGCTTCGGGCATTTTTTCATGGATCGCTGATCCAGTCGCCAGCAGCAAATGTGTTTTGCCGAGGCCGGAGCTGCCGTAGATGAACAGTGGATTATATGCTTTTCTTCCTGGATTTTTGACGACTCCCAAAGCGGCCGCGTGGGCGAATTTGTTCGATGAGCCTACAATGAAGTTTTCAAAGGTGTAGCCGTCCATTTCGGGAAGAATCTTTTCCTCCTGCCGGTTATCCTTATAGTCAGCTAGCTCCTCGTCGCCGGCGAGCACTAAAATATCAAAATCGCAGGAGAACAGGTCCCGAAGGGTATCGCGGATCGCTCCTGAGAAGCGCTGTAGGATTATATCGCGCTTATATGGTATTTTCGTATAGAGTACCAGACGGTTATCCTCCAGATCTACCGGTTCACAGTCGCTAAACCAAGTGTTGATGGAAGTGCTGGTCAGTTTGGAAGACAGAATCTCCATAATCCCCGCCCAGATATCTTTAATGGAGTTCATCTGTATCTGCTTTTCCTTTCTCTTGCCTGCGCATTTATACATTGTTTATCATACTACTTTTTTTTGAAAATTGCAATCATAAATATCTGTTTCAAAAAAATTATACCGGTTTTGTATGACTTTTTTATTATTTTGCTTTCAAAATTTATTTTTTGTAATTATTCTTTATTTTGCTTTTTTTATGCGTCTGAGAGAATGATAATTCTGTTCTCAAATATTTTTAAGGCTTTTCCAACCCGTCATGAGTCAGAAAAGCCTTGCTTGTTTTCTATTTCCTGTTAATTTCTCTTTTTAAGCTCCTCCAGAATCTGAGTCAGCAGCTCTTCGGTGGTGGGGCCGGCGGGCTCTTCCGCTGCGGCTGCTTCCTCTTCCTCTTTCTTCTGCTTAATCAGCTTTGCCTCAGCGAGCTTTTTGGCAGAGTTAAAGGCTTTGACAACGATGAAGATGACCAGCGCTATGACAAGGAAATTGATGATTGCGCCGACGAATGTACCAAGGCCGAGCACAATGGCTTCGCTGTCTTCCGTCGCGGCGCGGAGGGTGATATTCAGCGCGTCCGTGTTCGGGCTCTGGAAGATAAACGCCAGCAACGGTGTGATAATATTGCTTACGAGGGAGCTGGTGATTGCAGCGAAGGCTCCTCCGACGACAACGCCGACCGCCAGGTCAAGCACGTTGCCCCGCATGATAAATTCCTTAAATTCCTGGATCAGTTTTTTCATTTGTTCTTCTCCTTCTTCCTATTAATTTGGATATGCCTGTACTATATACCTTTTATACCCAAATTACAAGTATTTTTGGTAGGTTTTCGGTGTGTATTTTTCTTCTGTTTCTGCTTGCGTTACACTGATTTTTTAGGAATTAGAATTGTCTTTCCTCCCATATAGGGTTGGAGTACTTCTGGGATTGTGACGCTGCCGTCCGCCGTGAGACGGTTTTCGAGGAAGGCAATGAGCATACGCGGCGGCGCAACGACGGTGTTATTGAGGGTGTGGGGAAGATACATTTTTCCGTCCGTGCCTTTGACACGCATTTTAAGCCTTCTGGCCTGGGCGTCCCCTAAATTCGAGCAGGAGCAGACTTCAAAGTATTTTTTCTGACGGGGGCTCCATGCCTCAATATCGCAGCTTTTTACTTTGAGGTCGGCCAGGTCGCCGGAGCAGCATTCTAACTGACGCACAGGGATTCCCATGGATTGAAACAGCTCCACCGACCAGCGCCACATTTTTTCATACCAGTCCATGCTCTCCTCTGGGCGGCATACCACGATCATCTCTTGTTTCTCAAACTGGTGTATGCGATATACGCCGCGCTCTTCCAGACCGTGGGCGCCTTTTTCCTTGCGGAAGCAGGGGGAATAGCTCGTCAGAGTTTGGGGCAGCTTTTCCTCGGGAATGATCTGGTCGATAAATTTTCCGATCATGCTGTGCTCGCTGGTTCCGATCAGATACAGATCTTCCCCTTCAATCTTATACATCATGGCGTCCATATCGGTCTGGCTCATCACGCCTTCCACGACTTTTCCATGGATCATAAACGGCGGGACGCAGAAGGTGAAGCCCTTCCCTATCATGAAATCTCTGGCATAAGCTAATACGGCTTCGTGTAGGCGTGCGACATCGCCCAGCAGATAGTAGAACCCGTTGCCTGCTACGCGTCCCGCGGCGTCCATGTCTACGCCTTCAAAGGATTCCATAATCTGTGTGTGGTAGGGAATTTCAAAGTCGGGGACAATCGGCTCGCCAAAACGCGCAAGCTCTACATTGGCTCTGTCGTCGGGGCCGATCGGTACGCTGGGGTCTATGATGTTCGGAATTTGGAGCATGCGCGCGTAAATTTCCGCGGCGTACTTGTTTTCATTTTCCTGCAGTGCAGCCAGCCTGTCGTCATTTTCTTTGACTGCCGCCATGTTCGCGTCAATCTGCGCCTGTATTTCTTTCTTTTCCTCTTCCGCTGCTTTTTTCAGCTTTCCAAACAGTGCTCCGTTGGCTTTGCTGAGTTGGTTTCGTTTGGCCCTCAAATCGCTGGCTTCCGATATGGCGGCCCGGTTTTTTTTGTCAAGCTCTATGACTTCGTCTACCAGAGGCAGTTT
>CAJODT010000129.1:0-1788 GCA_905233365.1 uncultured Succiniclasticum sp. | reverse complement strand
TTTAAATAGTATTGTCAATGGTTTCTCAGAGTTGAAAACAGGCGCAGGTTATCAATTAACTTTTCCCTGTCCTCCACTCCGTAAAATTCCAATTCAATGCGTCCTTTTTTCTTTCCTTCCACTAACTTTACTTTTCTGCCGAGGGCATTTTCCAGTTCTTTTTCGATCTCATGGCTGTAATTGACCAGAGTTTCGTTTTCTTCTTTATTCTCTTCCTGTTTTGGTTTTGAGAGCTTTGCGGCGAGCGCTTCCGTCTGTCTGACGCTCATGTTTTTTAGTATGACCAGATTTGCTGTCTCTGCCTGAAGCTCCGGATCCCGGATGGCTAAAAGGGCTCTGGCATGTCCGGCGGATAATTCACCGTTTTCTACCTGGCGCAAAACCTCCGGAGCTAAGTTCAACAGACGGAGCGCGTTTGCTATGGCGGGGCGGGATTTCCCGACAGCTTCGCTGGCTTGCTCCTGGGTCAGTCCATAATCGTTTACCAGGGACTGATATCCTCTGGCTTCCTCGATTGGATTTAAATCCTCCCGCTGTAAATTCTCCACGAGGGCCAGTTCCATGGCTTTTTTCTCGTCTGCCTCTATCACCCGGACAGGTATTTCGTCTATTCCCGCCATGCGCGCGGCTCGCCAGCGTCGTTCCCCCGCTATGATCTGATAGTAATCGCCTTCCAGGCGCCGAACTGTGACCGGTTGTATCAGTCCATATTTTTTTATGGATTCTGACAATTCTTCAAGCGCTGTCTCATCGAAGTATTGCCTCGGTTGATCTTTTCGCGGTTCAACTCGCATGATCGGCAACGTCAGCAGCTTTTCTCCGGTTTCCAATTCCTCCGAAAAATCCTCGCCAAACAGTGCGCCCAGTCCGAGCCCGGTTCTTTTTGCCATTTAATTTTCCACCGCCTTTTGCCTTTTTAATAGTTCACTTGCCACATGCAGATATGCTTTTGTTCCTTTGCTGGATTTGTCGTAAGCGATACAAGGTTTTCCGTGGCTTGGCGCTTCGCTGAGACGAATGTTTCTCGGTATGACGGTATCATATACTTTTCCAGGAAAATGTTTTTTCAGCGTCTCTTCCACATCCACGGAGAGCTTTGTTCTTTTATCATACATCGTAAGCACAAGTCCTTCTATGTCGAGACTTGGATTCATTTTTTGCTTTACAAGCCTTATCGTCCCAATCAGGTCATTCAGACCTTCCAGCGCGTAGAACTCAGTTTGTACGGGAATCAATACTGTATCCGCAGCCGTCAGCGCGTTTAATGTCAGCAGCTCTAAGGATGGCGGGCAATCCAATATAATATATTGGTATTTGCTTTTCACCGGTGCCAGACAGCGTTTCAAGATTCTTTCCCGATCCTCCATGTCAACAAGTTCGATATTCGCCGCGGCAAGCTCTGCCCGACTGGCCAGCATATGTCCGTACATGGTCGCTGTAATTGCGTCCTGTGCGGGCAGCCCCCGGAACATGACGTCGTATAAACTTTTTACTTTGTTTTTTTTAATTCCCATGCCTGTTGTCGCGTTCCCTTGTGGGTCGCAGTCTACCAACAGTACACTTTTTCCCCTGTTTACCAGAGAGGCGCATAAGTTGATCGCCGTGGTTGTCTTCCCTACGCCCCCTTTTTGATTTGCGATTGCTATCACTTTTCCCATAGTTGTTTTTCACCGTCGTTTCGTTTGCCTTAGGAACTGTCAACAAATAATCTGAGCATTCTGGCTGGTCTAAATCGCCCTGGGCTGCGTTGTCGTCGGTCGCCGGGCACAAAGCCCGCCTCCCTCCTCC
>CAJODT010000128.1 GCA_905233365.1 uncultured Succiniclasticum sp. | reverse complement strand
CCAATACCTGAGTGAACACGCACCTTCTGAAAAAATAAAAAGCCTGACAGAACACTATCTCAAGCCCCAGGCGCTGATCCGTCAACTCACACTTTGCGCAAAAATGGGTGACAGAGCGAAATATAATGCAATTCTCTCCGACAGTGCCACACGCAAAACTTTAAGCACATCAAAAGAGTTTATTTCTCAAAAGCCGGAAATCTATGGGAAAGCTTTCCTGTTGCTCCATTTTCCGGATTTCTATTATCGTATGAGGAACAAGTAAACAGCACATAAAAAAGGCCGGTTCGCCGGCCTTTTTTGTTTACAAAGCCGTCGTCAGACGGCTTTTATTATCAAACAGGTAACTTAACCCATGTCTCCGGAATGGATCCTTCTGGCATAAACTCTTTGTCAGGCACGATCCGAATGGCGTCATCATATTCATTTAGCCAGGCGCCCCACCAGGAAAAAGAGCTGTTGGCTGTAATGATATGTCTGCAATTTTTCATCAGCATGATATCGTCAATATCTGCATTCGCAGTTTTCGTTTTTACAAAATGAAACTCTTTTTTATTCCCAAAATTCTCTTGTATCCAGTCAAAATCTTCCGAAAACCAAAAGAACTGTGGGTCCTCCAACCGCTCTTTCATATATGCTATCGCCCTACGGTAATAATCCCCCGTCAGCAAGTAATGGAAGCGATGACTGCTTTGCTGAAAATCCCCGCGCCGCACATGCACCGCCACAGAATTACAGCTTTTAATCTGCTCCAACACCTGCTTACACACCGGTTCTATCTCATAGGACGGCTTAAACTGCTCTACCAGCTCCGTTCTACAATCCCTGAAATAACTTTCACATTGAAAGTAACCGTCAAGAAATATATTGGGTGCATCTACGGTGAAAAAATCTTCCTGAAACTTATCATTCAATTGCCGGAAGTACAGCCAGTCCTCAAAGCGATAGTTCGACTTATGCAGCCTTTTGAACAGACTCTTCACCTGCTTATTGATTAACACCTTTAAGGCAAAAGACATTTGTTCAGGTCTGAGAATAGACTTCACACTCAACTTCAACTGTTTTAACCGAAAGGGTCTGTCTTTTTCTTTTTCGTTCACAAACAGTACCAACGGTTGCTGCAGGCGTTTTGACAAGGCCCAGGCTGATGCGTACTCAAACATCTGGTTTCCCAGACCGCCTGCGATTTTTACAACAATCATAGTTTATACAACTCTCTTTCTTAAAAAAACACAAGCGCCCTTAAAAAACAATCAGACAGGCCTTGTCCAAGAAATTTTTCATTCAACAACTCACATCCAGCAACTGGGCTTTGCCATGTAATTTAAACGGTATGCTGTTTGCAGGAACGAAAATACAATCCCCTTTATAAAAATTTAAAGTAAAGTTTTCACCAAGCATAACACCGCAGCCCTCCGTGCACAGCAACGCATGGAAACTGTTGCTCTCTGTTTGATAATCTGTCAGTTTACGATATGTTTCTGTATTTAACAATAACCGTTCTACCTGAAAATATTTGCACCGGGCCAACAATTCCCCGGCGCAACCTCTGCGATAATGCAAAACACGCATAGGCTGCCGAGGGCTTGCAGAAGAACTAAAATTCATCACTTGGATAGCTTTTTCTATGTGCAACTCCCGTGGTTTTCCATTTTTGTCTATGCGGTCATAATCATATAATCGGTAAGTCAGGTTAGAGCTTTCCTGTATCTCCACCACCATGACACCTTTTCCAATACTATGCACCGTGCCCGCTTCCAGATAAAACAAATCATCCTTGTTCACAGGCACATGGTTCAGGTATTTTTCAATCGTTCCATCATTTAAAGCCTGACAGACCCGACTCGCATTCATGTCCTGGTTAAAACCATAAACCAACTCAGCATCCTTGCAAGCGGAAAGCACATACCACATTTCCGTCTTGCCCAGGCTGTTTTCATTGGTAAGAGCATATTCATCATCCGGATGAACCTGTACAGATAAATTTTGCCTGGCGTCTATCAACTTAATTAAAATTGGCAGTTCCGGTTTCCCCTGCATTGTTTGCAGCGGATGGTTACCCAAATATTCCGGGTGCAATTGTAAAACTTCTGCTAAGGTTCTGCCTGCATCTACACCGGACGCAACCACACTGAAACCGTCCGGGTGTGTGGAACACTCCCAGGTCTCAGCCAGCGGACTGCAATCTATATTTTTCCCAAAATCATCGTTCAGCCTGCTGCCGCCCCACAAATAATCTTTGGCAGCGGGTTTCAGCAGGAACGGTAAATGTAAATTATTTCCCATATAAACTTACAGCTCTAACTCATACTTCTTCTTATCGCTCACACTAATTTCATTTCCCAACTGCACTTCAATCAATTGCAGCTTCGTATCCGCAATCACCGTATGTTTGCACCCGGCCTGCATGGTGATTACATCCCCCACCTGCACCGGCTGCTCCATACCATCCACAATGGTTTTCCCACGGCCGCTGATAATGGTCCACACCTCGTCCCGCTTCTCATGGCTGTGGTAATTCATTTTATGACCGGGGTTCAGGGTCACCTTAATGGTCATGCTGTTTTCTTCCACATCCAGAACCCGGAAACTGCCCCAGCTTTTTTCCGCAAACATAATTTGCTGGTCAATGGCATCCACAAAGGGTTTAATGTAAGAGCTCTGCTCTTTATCCGATACAAGGATCCCCTCTGACGATGCGGAGATCACCACATCCTGCAGCCCCATGGCCAGTACCGGCATTCCCAGTTCATTAATGATGTGGACATTACGGCAGGTGTCGTTCAGCCGAGCGTCACCAATCACATTTTCTTCCATGGCTTCGGTCAGGGTGTTCCAGGTACCCAGATCTTTCCATTCGCCGTCAAAGCGCATCACGGCAATATCCGGTTCATGTTCCACTACCGCGTAGTCAAAGGAAATTTTTGTCAGCGTATCATACTTACTGAACAGGTCTGCATAATCCGTAAAATCAATGAGCTGATGGGCACGTTCCAATACATAGGAAAGCTTATAGGCAAACACGCCGCCGTTCCATAGCCCGCCCTGTTCAATATATTGTTGCGCAGTAACCGCGTCCGGTTTTTCCTTAAAGGTGGAAACTTTGGCAACCGCATCTTTTGTTTCCGGAATAATATACCCGTATTTTTCACTGGGATACGTTGGGTCGATTCCCATCAGCACAAGGTTGGCTGTTCCCTTCCGTGCCAGCTCCCACAACTGTTTTAACGCAACAAAATAATCTTCATTAACATAGGGATCCACGGGGCAGACTACTACAGCTTCGTCTTTGGAAATCCCCTTTACATCATGCAGGTATGCCGTAGCCAGCACAATAGCAGGGAATGTATCCCGCCGACAGGGTTCCACGCTGATGCCCACGTCATCGCTAAGCTGGTTGCGGATGGCAGACACCTGGGACTTGCCGGTAGCGATGGTAACTGTTGCGTCTTTATCTGCCGATTTTATCTGACGGTAGACACGCTGCACCATGGATTCATAGGCGTCAGTGTTTTTATCACCTGCGCCTTCCGGCTTCTTAAATATTTTGATAAATTGTTTACTTCTAATGTCATTGCTTAACGGCCATAACCGTTTACCTGAACCGCCGGATAAAAGAATAATATTCATAAAACTAATTACCTTTCTGCCCGCATGGGGTTATGTAAAAAGTCTTCATAAGCCAAACGGATCCCGTCTTCCAATTCGGTTTTGTACGTCCATCCCAATTTCTTTGCCTTGCTCACATCCAATAACTTGCGTGGCGTTCCATTGGGTTTTGTTGTATCCCATTCAATTTTTCCGGTGTATCCTAC
>CAJODT010000127.1 GCA_905233365.1 uncultured Succiniclasticum sp. | reverse complement strand
ATGGAACGCATGGTGGAATCCACCAAGGCGACCATAGACCACTTCGGCAAGCATATCACCTTCATCAACGTGCTGCGGAACATGAGCGTGTCCTGCGACTGCGAAGGAACATCGGCCGCGCCGGTGACCACGCCGGACATCGGAATCCTGGCCTCCAAAGATATTCTGGCGGTGGACCAGGCATCGGTGGACATGGTTTACGCTTTACACGACGGCAAAGGCCACGACCTGATCGAGCGCATGGAAAGCCGTCACGGTCTGCGCCAGCTCACCTACATGAAGGAAATGGGCATGGGCAACGATCTGTATGAAATCGTGGATCTGGATAAATGATGAATTTTAAAGTTAAGCCCAGGTGAAAGACGGTCTTCTTGTCAACGGCGGCACGGCATCGACGGCTGGCTGAAAGAAAACGGAGTGTTGAAGTAAGGAGGGACTGCATGAACATTTTGTGGGATGCAGATAAATATAAACAAAACTTTTCGTTTGTTCATCAATACGGCAGCGGCGTGATGGAGCTGATTGATTTTGCGCAAGCTAAGACAGCGATTGATTTGGGTTGCGGCAACGGAGCGCTGACGGCAGTGTTAAAAGAGAAAGGGCTTTCCGTTACAGGGCTGGATGCATCACCGGAGCAACTGCTGATTGCCCGGCAGATGTATCCGGAGATTCCCTTTATACAGGCTGACGCGACAGATTTTTGCCTGGCAGAACCGGTAGACCTGGTCTTTTCCAATGCGGTCTTTCATTGGATCGACCGTGACCGGCAGTCCCATATGCTGCAATGCGTAGCCCGGGCTCTTCATCCGGGGGGACAGTTTGTATTTGAAATGGGCGGGCTTGGCTGTGTTGCCAAAATCCATAGCGCGTTAAAGGGGGCGTTTGCTTCTTTCGGGTATTCTTATGAAATCCCCAATTATTTTCCTGGTATCGGAGAGTATGCGCCAATGGTGGAACAGGCAGGGATGCGGGTAAAGACGGCTCTGCTGTTTGACCGTTTTACAGAATTGAAAGGGCCTGACGGCATGTATGACTGGATTGAAATGTTTGTGAAAAGGCCTTTTGCGGAAATTAAAGAGGAAACGGTACGAGAAAAAATCAAACATCAGGCGGTGGACGCTTTGCGTCCGGACCTGTTCATAAACGGAACATGGTTTGCAGACTATGTGCGGCTGCGGATGAAAGCAGTGAAGTGAACGCTGTTACAGAAGTTATATAGTAATTAACAGGAGGCTCATCGTGTTTACCCGTCGACTGGCCCAGATATGTTCGGCCATCTTATACAACTGCAACCTGATCACTGATATTCCCGCCAAATATATAAAAAGCGAGTTCTGCGTGCCGGGACTGAACTGCCGTTACTGTCCCGCATCGGTAGCGGGTTGCCCGCTGAATTTCATGCAGCATCTGTTTGCAGGCGGGTTTCGCAATCTGCCCGTTCGTACTCTTTGTTGGCTCCTGCTTTTAGCGCTTGCCTTTGGCCGCCTGATCTGCGGCTGGCTTTGTCCCTTTGGGTTGGTGCAGGATCTGTTGGGTAAAATTCCGACACGGAAAATTCCCAAGAGTGAATGGACGCGGCGCCTCAGTTATCTGAAATATGTGTTCCTTGCTCTTTTTATCGTGATGCTTCCCGTTGTCTTTCATATGCAGGGCAAACGGTTTCTGGCATTTTGCCACTGGGTGTGTCCCAATCTTCGGTTTACCAATTTGCTCATGACGCTGGCGTCAGGCGGCAGCATCAAGTCTTACATGATTTACAATTACCGTTTTGTCATTCTGGCGGCAATTATCGTGCTGGCGATTTTTATGTTCCGTCCTTTCTGCCGTTTCATTTGCCCGTTGGGCGCGTTTTATGGTTTGTTCAACAAAGTGGCGCTGTTGTCCGTCAAGGTGGATGAAAGTAAATGCGTGCACTGCAATGCTTGCCTGCGTACCTGCAAAATGGATATTAAAAAAGTGGGAGATTACGAATGCATTTCCTGCGGCGAGTGTAAGGAGGCGTGTAAGTTTGGTGCTATCCGTTTTGGTTGGGAAAAAATTAATAAAAAGTAGTAATAAGAAATGCAAAACAGCCGTGGAATTTCTGCGGCTGTTTTGTTACAATATAATATTATGTAGATAGTTGCTTTTTTATAAAAATTAGTTGTTTGCTTTTTTCGGATGGATGATTATGATTCGGATTATTAATACGAAACAGGAAAGTGACCTGACATTTGACAAAATTTATCAGGATTATTACCGCTGCGTATTCAACTATGCGTTCAGCCGTCTTTTGCAACGGGAGGAAGCAGAGGATGCAACGGCGGAAGTATTTCTTGTTGTGCTGCAAAATTTACGGCGTTATGATCCGGAACGGGGCAGCGTCGGTACATGGATTAACCGGATCGCTCATAATGCGGTGGAAAATTACTGTCGCAAAGCATACCGGCGCAGAGAGTTTCCTGTCCCGGTAATCATCAGGGAAAAGGAAGAAGGATGGGAACCGGAGCAACCTGCTAACCGGCAGGCGTACCGTATCCTGAAGCAACTTTCCGAAGAGGAACGGTCGTTTCTGGCGCTTCGGTATGAGCTGGAAATGACGAATGAGGAAATAGGGGAACTGATGGGGCTGACTCCGGCAACTGTCAGCCAGCGTTACCACCGCCTGCTGGAAAAGTGCAGGAAGCTGGATGGGAATCCTTAAATATTTTTTAAAAATTTTTATGAAACCTGTCAATTTTTGCAGATGAGATTCGTATATATAAGTGAACAGGTAAAATTCAGAATCTGGGAAAGGGGGAAATCCGAATGGATGAAATGGACAGACTTTTCCGGCAGTCGGATTTTTCCGCGGAAAACGAAGGGCTGGAAAAACGGGTATGGATCCGGTTGACTCGGTATAACAAGGAGGTAACAGGTATTCCGATCAACAAAAACGAAATTACAAAAGAAATGTTTGAAAAAGCCATGCAGTGCAAGGATGCCGATGAACTGATCGCTTTGGCAAAGACTGCCGGCTATGAAATTACAAAGGAAGAAGCCGAAGTCTACATGGATGAAATTGAAGACTTCGAGTTGAACGATGAACAACTGAAAAAAGTCGCCGGCGGCATCTGCTGGACCGATTGTCCTAAATTTACTCACATTTGTCAGTCTGATTGTTGAGACTTGATGGGCCCCGGGTTCATGTAATTGTTTATTCTTATAGGTTTTACAGTGAATGGCAATATAGGGCGTAATACAGGACGTTAAACAAAATTATATTTTCCTCAACAGTCGTGGAACTTCCACGGCTGTTTTAGTTAAGATGATATGAACGCTTTGCGGTTTTTTCAGGCTGTTCTTGTTCAGCGCAAGTAAGTAAAAATACTTGTTATGTCTTTTGTATTTTGATATAATAATAATGGTTATTTATCTGTTTTTAATAGGTAGATCAGAGTCTCCTCAGGCCACGGTGAATCACATATTGTTGTTTAAGGAAACACCGATTAATTCGTTTGCACGCTGGCCGGTGCTTTTTGTGACTGACTGCGTCAATGTTCCTCAACGCAGCTACGGCTGCGTTTTCGGGCCATTTCCTTGTCAGTCACAAAAAGCCCTCGGTCATCGCACAAACTCATTTAATCAGCGTCTCCTTAAAACGTTGAACATGACAGCATGGGGGATAGCAGGATGAAAAGCACGCAGCCACAGAAAAAAGTCGGGGGAATCGCGGCGAATGCGATCATGCGTCCGATTATCGTGATACTTGCCATATTGGATATCGCCATTATCGGTATGTATTTACAGATTACGGCAGAGACCCGCCAGCTTTCTTCTGTCATGAACAGGGTCGGTGTGTACATTGGTGAAGCGAATTCCCTGCTGGCAGGCGCGGCTAACTTTGTTCTTGTGCCCGTAAAGAAAAACGGGGAATTCAGCACGTTCCCGCTGACAATTTACGCCAACGAACTGAACAGGCCCCGGCGCGGCAGCCAGGTACTGGAGCGTTTCCGGGAATATGAAATCAGCGAAAAGGCCCGGTCCCATCTTTCTGCTGCAGCGTCAGACTCCGACAGGATGACAGAGATCCAGCTCCATGCGCTGGCGCTTGTGAACGCCGTTCATCCGTTCCCGAGTACGGATCCGCTGGATAAGATTCCGCTGCCTCCGCTGAAAGAAACGGATCAGGCTCTTCCCGATGTGGAAAAGCTGGATAAAGCAAAAAGCCTCGTGCTGGATTCTTATGGCGAGCTGGATATGTTTTCCGTATCACAGAATATCAATGCCTGCGTGCAGGAGATTCGTAATGATGCCAACGCCCAGGCGGCAGCGACAGGAAAACGTGTCTTCATCCTGCGGACCGGGTTGTGGGTTGCAACGATCCTGATCACGGTGATACTGTTCATCACATTTATGATCCTGTATAAACAGATGATCAATCCGCTGGAGGGGTTTGTCCGGCTTATCGCTTCCAACAAGATGCTGGACGAGAAACAGGGAATGAAGGAAGTGAGGCAGGTTGCCTCGGCCTATAACAATCTGGAAGAGCGCCGTGAAGCGTTGCGTTCTGTGGCGGAAACAGATACCCTGACCAACCTTCCCAACCGTTACCGTTTTGAGAAGTATTTGCTGGGCGCAGGGGATAGCGGTTATTCTCTTGCGATCCTGATGTTCGATATAAATTACCTGAAAGAGACCAACGACACCCTGGGCCATTCTGCCGGGGACGAGCTGATCCAGAAAGTGGCACGGTGCATTGCTTCCTGCTTTGGTGAAAACTCCTTCCGCATTGGCGGGGATGAGTTTGTTGCGGTAATTAAGGACTGCAAACCGGAAATGATCCAAGAGATGGTCCGCCGTTTTGAAGAGACGGAGCAAAGGGAAAAGGTGAGTGTTTCACTGGGGTATGCCTATACCGGAGAAATCGGTGAGACAACACTGAAAAAATTGATTGACGAGGCGGATAAGAAAATGTACGCCCAAAAACAGGAAGCCCACAAAAATGTAGACCAGTATTTTTTACAGACAATCTGAGCGCCGCTGCATGTTGCAGTGGATGAAGCAAGGAAGAAGTTTACAGGATTAGTATAGTTACAAACAGATAGTATAGACAGAAATCATCGGAAGACCATTCAGGAGACACAGAGACATGAAAAGTACGCAGCCACAACAAATTGCAGTCGGAGCGAAGAGTACCGGAGGGATTGCAGCCAATTCGCTCATGCGGCCTATTATCGTTGTACTTGCAATCTTGCACATTGTGATTTTTGCCCTGATCGTGCAGATCAATGCTACCAGCGCGAAACTGTCTGCCGTATCGCGGACGGCGGGGGAACGTATCGAAGAGGCGACGTCTGTTCTGGCAGGCGCCAGCCTGCTGTCGGAAACGTCTACCAATTTTATCATGGTGCCAGTGCATGAATACGGCGAAATCAATGTTGCGCCCCTGGCGGTTTTTGCAACGGAACTGGCGAGACCGCACCGGGGCAATCAGGTGCTGGAGCGTTTCCGTAATTATGACGTGAGCCCGGAGGCGCTGGCCCGTCTTAAAGATGCGGCGGGCAATGCAGAGAAGCTGAAGGATGCGCAGCTCCATGCATTGGCGCTGATCAATTCCGTATACCCGTTTCCCAATGTTTACCCTGTGAACCAGATTCCATTGCCCGAACTGAATGAAGCGGAAAAAGCCATGCCGGCCGAACGCAGGCTTGCCCAGTCAAGAATCGTAGCGTTAGGCTCGGTGGCAAGTATGAACAAGCGGGCTGTATCGCAGAACGTGAACGCCTGCAAGGACATTCTCCGCGCCAACGTCGGGGTAGCGGCGGCAGAAGTAGGTAAAAAAATTGCTATCCTGCGTACCGTGCTGTTGGGCTTGGCGAGTCTGGTCATGCTGATTTTGATCGGCACATTTGTGGCGCTGTATAAACAGATGATCCATCCGTTACAGGGGTTTGTACAGCTGATTACGGCCAACCAGCCCCTGGACGAAGAAAAAGGATTGCAGGAAGTGCGGCTGGTGGCTTCGGCCTATAACAGCCTGCGTAAACGCCGGGACGCGCTGGACGCGATTTTGCGTTCCGCTGCGGAGACGGATGCGCTGACCAACCTTCCCAACCGGTACCGGTTTGAACAGTACCTGCTGGACGTGGGAGAAAGAGGTTATTCCCTGGCAATCCTCATGTTCGATATCAATTACCTGAAAGAGACCAATGATACCGAGGGACATTCTGCCGGGGACAATCTGATCCGTACGGCGGCCCAGTGCATTACGTCCTGCTTTGGTGAAAAATCCTTCCGTATTGGCGGCGATGAATTCGCGGCGGTGGTGGAGGACTGCAGGCCTGAAACGGTGCAGCAGATGATCTACCGGTTCCGGGAAGCAGAGGAGCAGGAAAACATCAGCATATCCGTAGGTTACGCCTATGCGGATAATATCAGTGAAACGACCATCAAGCAGCTGCTTGATGAAGCAGACAAGCAGATGTATGCGGAGAAACAGGCAGCCCATAAAAGATTACGGCAATATGTATAAAGAAACACTAATTAATTCGTCTGCACGCTGACCGGCGCTTTTTGTGACTGACTGCGTCGAGGGACATTTCCTTGTCTGTCGCAAAAAGCCCTCGGACATCGCACAAACTCACTTAATCAGCGTATCCTGATAATCTCAAATAATAGTCAAACACCCTGCACATTCCGGTTCAAACGGAAATGTACAGGGTGTTCTTCTTTTTTAACTTCACAGAGGAACTACTTTCGCAGTTCCAAACGGCGGAAGCTCATCAAGTGCCGTCCACCGCAGGGGTGTCTCACGTCCCTGCGGAAGAGGAGGAGTGAAGTTAAAGGACAACGGTACGAAACAGAATCTCGCAGGTTGCCCTTATAATAATCACGCCCGCTGCGGCATGACTATTATTGAAAGGATATAATCTGTAAGGATTGTTCTGTTCAGCAGAGTCAGGCATGACTCTTTGTTCAACAGAACAATACTTGAAAGATGTCTGGCAGCGCAGGGCTGCCAGACAATGTTTGTGATGCAGATTTGCCGAAACGGTTATTTGCCGGCAGGTCCGATCATAGCCAGCATGGTACCCGCTGCAACAGCGGTACCGATAACGCCTGCTACGTTGGGGCCCATAGCATGCATCAGCA
>CAJODT010000126.1 GCA_905233365.1 uncultured Succiniclasticum sp. | reverse complement strand
GAAAGCGATGATCATCCGAACCTGGCGGAGTACGGAAGAAGTATGGCAGAATTCCCTAAACTAGTGCGTCAGCTGGAGAAAAGCATTTCGGAAAAGGGTGAGATCCTGGATTCCGCTTCTGTGAAGCTGGCGGGGCTCCGGGTCGGGATTGCTTCTGCAAAGAGCAAGGTGCGTTCCCAGTTGGAGAAAATCCTGCATGACCCGAATAACCAGAAGTTTTTTCAGGATGCGCTGGTCACCATGCGGGGAGACCGGTATGTGATTCCCATCAAGCAGGAGTACCGGGCTAATTTCCCCGGCATCGTCCACGACCAGAGCGGTACCGGCGCCACGCTGTTCATCGAGCCCATGACCGTGGTGAACCTGAATAACAATATCAAACGTTATATGGCGGAAGAAAAGGAAGAAATCGAACGGATTCTGCGGCAACTTTCCGGCGCCGTGGGAGCGGAGGGCGAGACGCTTTTGCGTTGTCTTGAGCTGGCAGCGGATGTGGATGCAGTGTATGCCAAAGCCGTGTATGCGCTGGAGACGAAATCCTGCCAGCCCCAGTTAATATCCAACGGCGGGCTGCGCATTGAAAAAGGGCGGCATCCGTTACTGCCTGCGGAAATAGCGGTGCCTTTGGATGTGAATCTGGGTGAGACCTTTAACACGCTGCTGATCACCGGCCCAAATACCGGCGGCAAAACGGTGGCGCTGAAAGCAGTGGGTCTGTTTGCCCTGATGAATCAGACCGGCATGTTCATTCCGGCACTGAACGCCAAACTTCCTGTATTCCGCGCGGTGTATGCGGATATCGGGGATGAGCAGAGCATCGAGCAGAGCCTGTCCACTTTTTCCGGTCACATGATGAACCTGGTGAGCATCCTGCAGGAGGTGCGGGAGCGGGATCTGGTGCTGGTGGATGAGATTTGCGCCGGTACGGATCCCAACGAAGGGGCAGCTCTGGCCATGTCCATCCTGGATTATCTGACGAAGCAGGGTGTCTTCACTATGATGACCACCCATTACAGTGAGCTGAAGACCTTTGCTTACGGACGGGAAGGCATGGAAAACGCCAGCGTGGAATTCAATCCGGATACGCTGCTTCCTACCTACCGTCTGCTGATGGGCGTGCCTGGCAGCAGTAACGCTTTCAATATTAGCCGCAGGCTGGGGCTGGCGGAGGAAATCGTACACAATGCCGGCGATCTGCTGAATGAAGAGCACGTGCATATGGAAGATGTGCTGCAGGGGCTGGAAGGGGAACGCCGCCGTTTTGAAAGCCGCAGCCGGGAAGTGGAAGAGTTACGCTATGAAAGCGAGAAGTTGCGGAACCAGTTGGCCTGGCAGAAAAAGGATTTTGAAAAGCAGAAAAATGAACTGCTGCGCAGGGCTCGCCTGCAGGCAGACGAGATCTACCGCACCAGCCGACGGGAAGCGGAAGCGGTGCTGAAGGAGCTGCGGTCGCTGAAAGCGGATATTGATGTGAAGGCGCTGCAGGCAAAAGCGGAGGAAGCCCGGAAACGGCTGGACAAGCACCTGGCTCTGGACGAGCCCCTGCCGGAGGGTATGCCCCTGACACCGGATAAGGCCCGGGCCGGTATGACAGTGCTGGTGAAATCGCTGCGCAAGAACGGAACGATTCTGGAAGTGAAAGGCAAAGACGGGCTGGTTTCCGTAGGCGTGCTGAAGATGATGGTGCCGTTGTCTCAGTGCCTGCTGGTGAAGGACAAACCTCGGGAACAGCCGAAACCGTCCAAATTTAAGAGCAGTGCGTCCCATGCCATGTTTGCGGCAAAGACGGAAACCGCGGAACAGGAGACAGATGTGCGGGGGATGACCACGGATGAGGCCATTCCTTTTGTGGACAGGGCGATAGACGACGCCCTGCTGACCGGTATCTCCCAGGTGCGCATCATCCACGGTAAAGGCACCGGCGCGTTACGGGCGGGGCTGCATGCCTATCTGAAAAATCATAAGAACGTAGCGGCTATTGCCATTGCGGATCTCGCCCAGGGCGGCGCGGGTGTGACGGTGGTGACGGTAAAGTAAAACTGCTTACATAATTAACGGTGTCTGGCGGCGTGTTGGAAGGTTAGACCTATTGTGTTGCGTACGGCTTCATTTTGCAGGCGGTTTTTTGTCAATTACACTAATTATTGCGTAGTTACTATAAAAAAATCACAATATATTGCAATAATGGGTTGTAGTACAGTATAATAAAGTGCTATAATACATATATATGTTCTAGGAGGGGCAATTTATGGCATTTGTTGTTAAAAAGTTCGGCGGCAGCAGTGTAGCTACGCCGGAGAAGATTTTTCATCTTGTGGATCGCGTGCTGGCTGAAAAAAAGCCGGATGACAAAATTGTAATCGTGGTTTCCGCCATGGGGGATACCACGGACGATCTGCTGACGCTGGCAGGGCGTATTACCGATCATATGCCGAAGCGGGAAATGGATATGCTGCTGTCCACCGGTGAGCAGATTTCCATTGCGCTTTTGGCCAGCGCGTTTACGGAACGTGGGCAGAAGGCGATTTCCTTCACTGGATTCCAGGCTGGCATCCGGACCAATGCGAGCCATACCAAGGCAAGCATTCTGGAAGTGCAGGCAGATCGCGTAATGAAGGCGCTGGAAGAAGGCAATATCGTAATTGTGGCAGGCTTCCAGGGGATCACGGATGAGGGCGATATCACCACCCTGGGCCGGGGTGGCAGCGATACGACGGCTGTAGCGGTAGCGGCCGGCCTGAAAGCAGACATCTGCGAGATTTATACCGATGTGGACGGTGTGTACACGGCCGATCCCAGAGTGGTACCGAATGCAATCAAATTGAAAGAGATCACCTTTGGGGAAATGCTGGAGCTGGCCCGTCTGGGCGCTGGCGTAATGCAGCCGCGGGCTGTGGAATATGGCGAACTGACCGGGACGGATATCCATGTCCGTTCCACATTCAACAGAGTGGAAGGTACGATTATCAGAGGGGAGTATACGATGATGGAAGAAAAGAAGTTTATTATTCGCGGTGTGGCAAGTGATTCCAATGTAGCAAAGATTACCGTCCGGGGTGTTCCTGACGTTCCTGGTGTAGCGTATCGGATTTTTGACGGGCTGGCCAAAGAGAATATAGCTGTAGATATGATCGTGCAGAGCACCAGTGCAGTGAAAGAAAAGAATGACATTGTGTTCACTGTGACCAAGACCGATATGGCAGATACGGTTGGCGTACTGGACCAGCTGAAAAATGAAATGGGCTTTGCCCGCGTGGATGTGGAAGCCAATGTGGCAAAGGTTTCCATCGTCGGTGCAGGCATGCTGGGCAATCCCGGCGTGGCAGCCCGTATGTTCGGAGCCCTGGCCAGCGAAAACATCAATTTAGATGTAATCAGCACCTCTGAAATTACAATTTCCTGTCTCATCGCCAAAGAAGATGAGAAGAAAGCCGTGAACGTGGTGCACCGATTTTTCTTCCCAACTGATGAAAAATAAGGGATTTACAGAAGTTGCTGCGTTGTGGGAGAAGATGAATAGTTGAAGGAGACTCATTATGCATAACAGTTTTGCGGCACCCAAGGCAAAGGGAAAGGCTGCCAACGACATTATTTTTGCTGCCAATGCGCTGGCGGTGGCAGATGCTGCGAAAATCGGTGCGGAAAACGTAACGAATGGAACCATTGGCGCTATCCTTGATGATGATTCCAAACTGGTCTGCCTGCCGACCGTGGAGGCGGTGTTCCGGAACCTGCCTACCAATGAGATTATTGCCTATGCGCCTATCGCAGGTACTCCTGACTTTTTGGAGAAGGTGCAGGTAGCGACGTTGACGTTTGGCAAATCCCGTCCTAACGGGTATACCAGCGCTGTAGCTACTACCGGTGGCACCGGCGGCATCCATCATGCGATCTGGAATTATACCGAGGCCGGTGATACTGTAATCACCGCCGACTGGTACTGGGGCGCGTATAAAGTGCTGTGCCTGGACATGGGGCGCAAGCTGGACGCCTATAAGATGCTGACGGATGACGGCAAATTCAATCTGCCGGCTCTGACTGAAAAAGTGAATGCGTTGCTGGCAAAGCAGAACAGTATTATGGTTATTATTAACACGCCGGCTCATAATCCTACCGGTTACAGTCTGACCACAGAGGATATGGAGCAGGTTGTGGCTATGCTGAAAAAGGCAACGGAAGAGACCGGTAAGCAGGCTGTCCTCTTCCTGGATGCGGCGTACATTGATTATGCAGGCGGGAAAGATGCA
>CAJODT010000125.1 GCA_905233365.1 uncultured Succiniclasticum sp. | reverse complement strand
AGCGTCCATTTCTTGGGAGGGATCCCATGCTCGATGGCCGCATTTTCCGCCGGCATGCCAAAGGAGTCAAAGCCCATGGGATGCAATACATTAAAGCCCCGCATGGTGCGGAAACGGGCAACCACATCACCGATGGAGTAGTTGCGCACGTGGCCCATATGCAGATTGCCGGAGGGATACGGGAACATCTCCAATACATAGGATTTGGGTTTGGCCGGATCAATCTCGCGTTTAAAGGTGTCGTGCTCTTCCCAGTACTGCTGCCATTTTTTCTCTATGGCATGGGGAGCATATTTTTCTTCCATCATATCTCTAACCTCCCGGGTTTTCTTTCTGATTTAAACAACCCTGCTTATCATCAAATAACAGAATGTTCTTCGTTATACGTTCCGGAAACATTTCGTAACATTGCTGTAACTATTAAATTATACAACCCAACGCGGCATTCGTCAATTTTAATAAGAAAAAAATGGCGTATTCAAAAAAGCTGTTTACCTTATCCGTTATTACAGGTATAATTAGGACAAAGTTGCAAGACGAGGTACATTATGCCGATTGAAATGTTACAGGCCCTCCTGATTCCTTTTCTGGGAACTACACTGGGGGCCGGTTGTGTATTTTTTGTGCGCGGGAACCTGCACTGGAAAGTAGAGCGCGCTTTCACGGGATTTGCTGCCGGGGTTATGGTTGCCGCATCCATCTGGAGCCTGATCATTCCCGCGATGGAACAGTCTAAAGCGATGGGACGCCTGGCTTTTCTTCCTTCGCTGATCGGATTCTGGTTCGGCGTGCTGTTTATTTTGCTGCTGGATCACATCATTCCCCATCTCCACAGGGAAAGTAAGGAGCCCGAAGGTTTGTCCAGTTCCCTTTCCCGCACGGTAAAGCTGGTATTGGCCGTGACGCTGCATAACATTCCGGAAGGGATGGCCGTGGGCGTTGTCTATGCGGGTCTGCTGTCCCAAATGGTCAGCGGCATCACCCAGACGGGCGCGCTGGCGCTGGCGTTAGGCATCGCAATTCAGAATTTTCCGGAAGGCGCTATTATTTCCCTGCCGCTGCGGGCTGAAAATGTGAGTAACGTAAAAGCGTTTCTGTACGGAAGTCTGTCCGGTATCGTGGAACCCATAGGGACATTCCTGACGATTATGGCTGTCAGCTATATAGTTCCTTTTCTGCCATACTTTCAGGGATTTGCTGCCGGAACCATGCTGTACGTGGTGGTAGAAGAGCTGATTCCGGAAATGAGTCAGGGACAGCATTCGGATATCGGGGCCATTGCTTTTGCTATGGGTTTTTCCCTTATGATGGTGCTTGACGTGGCGTTAGGGTGAAAACAAATTTTATTGAGAATTTAATTTTAATGTTACTATAAAAAATGTAACGGTGGGAAAGGCTGCGCAAAAAAGTTTTGCTGCAGCTCTTTCCCACCGTTACTTCCATCATTACGAAGCTTTAACTTCGTCCGGAATCAAATCAACGTCATAAATGATCAACCCATATGTTTTTTGGGAACAAATTCAATTCGAAGTGTTGCGTCCATTGCTTCTGCCAAACGTTTCAAAAGCGAGAGGCTCGGATTCCGAGTTCCTCTCTCCAGTCGACTGATATCCGCCTGACTGATTCCGGACTTTTCAGAAAGCTGCATTTGAGTCAGACCTGCTTGTATTCTTGCATCAAGTATTGCCCTTGTGATATCCATTTCAGGTTGAAGCGATTCATATTCCTTTTTAAACTCGGGATCCTGCATCAATTCTTTTATCAGTTCCTGTAAATCACTCATATGTTCCTGCCTCCTTCCTTAAAAAATAATCCTCTCTTCGTTTTTTTGCTAAATCAATTTCACTTTGTGGCGTTTTTTGTTGCTTTTTCACAAACCCATTGGTCGCAATGATTATTTTCCCTTCATCAAAGAAATAAAGAATACGAACAATATCATTTCCCTCAATCGTCCGAACCTCAAAAATTCCATCTCCCAGAGGTTTACTCAATGGTTCCCTCGCAAAATTCCCATATTCTTCCAAAAGATGAAGGTTCGCCACTACTTTAGCTTTCATCTTGGTATTAAGGGATTTGATAAATCCACTGAGCGGCTTGCTACCGTCCGCTTCTTTGTAAAAATCAACTATAAAATTGAACACAATACTTTTCCTTCCTCTTATGTTATATATAGCATAACAGTCTATTGTTGTCAAACGAAATTTCTTAATTTATCGAACTACGTAACCTCATAAACTCACTTTTCCCTATAGCTTTTCCTCCTTAAGGACAGATTTGCAAGGTCTCATTATCCGAAATTTTGGATAAGCTATGCTAAAAAAACGCCAGGCGTTTTTACACGCCTGGTGACTTGCAAAACTTGGCGTGCTGTTGTCAGCACGTCTTTTTTTATTTTTTGGGCAAAGTCACCGCGCATGGCGGCGATGTTTCAGCTCAGTTGAACCAATTATTTCTTTCGCTGAGTTTTAATAAAATTTTTAGTTTCGTTTTTTCCGTTTCAATCGGCTTTGATAAGTGGAGGGGAATAAAGGAAACGCTGATTAATAACAATTGTGGTTGTGCTTTTCAGTTTTTTGCGGATGTAAAAGTGAAGGAAAAAATATCCGCACGCCCTAAAGCGCTTAATACTTCCAACTGTTTTTACACAAGCCGCTTCTGCAAAAACCGCAACAACCCCAAGCACCCTTTGACCACATCATCATAGGTTTCGTCAAAGTTGCCCGTGTACCAGGGGTCTGCCACTTCCCGTTTTTCCCCGGCAAAGTCCAACAGCATAGAGATTTTTTTGTCCGGGTCGCTGCCAAACAGCCGCAGCATGTCGTGTACATTTTCCGCGTCCATGGCAATCAGGTAATCATAGGCAGCGTAATCTGTTTTATTGAGCAGCGTGGCCTTGCGTTTTGCAAACGGAATTCCCATCTGGCGCAGCTTGGCCTTTGTACCATAGTGGGTATCGTTCCCCAGTTCATCGTGCCGGGCTGCCCTGGATTCAATCACAAACTGATTTTCCAGATTTGCCTTCCGTACCATATCCTTCATCACAAATTCCGCCATGGGCGAGCGGCAGATGTTGCCGTGGCAGACAAACAGAATTTTTATCATAGCTGTGGTTCCCTTTCTTTTCAAAAGTTAAACACCGTTAAAAATCTCTCTCATTTTTCCGTTGCAGATTCAAATTTGTATCAGATTTCGCAGATAATTGTATCGCATATCCACTTAAACTTCCAGTACTAATTTGCATTAAAAAGTGTAAACATTTTTCACTTTTTTTGTAACATTTTAATTTTTTTCCAAAAGTCACCTCAGATTTCGGTACCCTTGCCGGAGTACATAAGTAGAGGGGTAAATTCTGCTTACGTAAATTTTTAAAGATTTTAGTTTCGTTTTTTCTTCTCGCGGGATTATACAAGTAGAGGAAAAATTTTTTCCAAAATTTTTATCATTACCGGTTGCATTTTAAGGGGGTATGGCAACTAGTAAAGTAGGAAACAAATTTTAAGGAGGAATATTTTACGATGAATCAGACTCAAATCAATTACCTAATGAACCTGCCCTATACCAATCCGGGCAACGCGGAACGACTCCACGCCATGATCGGCGGAGATTGGAAGTTCATTCCGCAGATCAATCGATGGGTGCACTGGAACGGACAGCGCTGGCAGGAAGAGACCAACGCTGCGCTCCGTAACGCCGCAGTGACCGCCTACCGGCAGCTGGCTTCCGCCATTCGCAGCCTGTCCCAGACGGCTGACCCGACAGAACAGAAACGTCGTGTTTTCGTTTTGGACTGGCTGCGAAAAACGGAATCCCTGCACAATTTTAATGATGCCAGAAACTATTGGGAAGGAATTAATGCAGTGAATTACGCAGCCTTTGACGCCAACCCGTACCTGCTGAATGTGCAGAAC
>CAJODT010000124.1 GCA_905233365.1 uncultured Succiniclasticum sp. | reverse complement strand
AAAAACCTACCGCGGTCAGAGCGACTATTTCCATAAGCAGAACAACCTGCCTCCAGAATACTTTGGAAGAATTATGAAAAAGGTTTTGTATGATGACTGCCGAAACAACACCGGACAGATAGGACAGCACCGGAAGGCAATAATAGACTGCTTGTCCAATATTGCCGAGCAGAAGGTTCTGGCTCATAAGAACAATGTTGCCGGTCTGCGCATTGGCAAACACACGACCTCTGACATTGAAGGTATATGCATCCTGCAACCCCCCGGAGATCGAGAGGAGCGCACTTATGATGATACTATCAGGTTTTTTCACGTCTCTTTATATTCCTTGTCTTCTGATACCCGCGAAATACCGGCTTATGCGTCAAAAAAAGGAGTGGAATCCGCTCCCATAAATCTCTTCAGCTTTTTTGCCGGGCACATCTGACGAACGCCCCATAAAGCTCGCGCTTTTTTCTGATTATGCTACACTCATGTGTTTAAAAAGTCAATGGGGAATTCTATATGAAGGCAAAATGCTCTGCAAAGGCTTTACAGCTATTTTTATATCTCGCTTCTATGGGATATCCGAAAACAAACTATCGGCTGATCTCCGTCGGTTTTCCGGAATGCTACTGAAACTTACGTAATCGGAAGACAGATCAAACAGCTTCCTGTGGAAAAAACACCGGGATATGGTAGAATGGGTAAGAACCGGATAAATCGGGACATCCGTAAAAGGAATTGAGGTGTTGCAGTTATAAGCAGTATTGTTTCCAATGAGTTAAAGAAAATCATCCGGAAGGAAGAAGCACTCCGCCGACAGGCGCACAAAGAACAGCCCAAATGGAAGAAAGAATTGCTGTCAAAAGTGCCGGAAAAGGTGTACGAATCTCTTCGTGTGGTTTTCCGAAAAGCCTTTGGGATTATTTTTGAAAAGAGTACCGGCATTATAGAAAAAACATACAACAAAGAGGATCTTTCAAAAGGCTTTCAAATGCTCGACTATTCCATAGAGATTAATAGCAAAAAGGATTACTTTTGGCTGAATGTCCGATCCGATCTGAACAACCTGACCGCATTGCTTGCCAGCACCGTGGAAGGGGTGGGTTTGGGTTCCCTTGGAATCGGCATGCCTGATATTGTCCTCTTTATTTTTGTTGTTTTCCGGGATTGTTATGCGACAGCTCTGCGGTATGGTTTCACCTATGATAAACCCGAGGAGAAATATTTTATTCTCACCGTACTTGAAGGCGCTCTTCTAAAAGGCGCAGAATGGGACGCGTGCAATGAACGTGTCAACGCGATGCTCCACTCGCTGCATGTCCCCTCGGAAGCGGAAATGAAAGAACAGCTGCAACACACCGCCGATGCTTTTGCCACAGATATGCTGGTGTCAAAATTTGTTCAGGGAATTCCGGTCGTCGGCGCCGTCGGCGGGCTTGCCAATCCGGTGTATTACCGAAAGATTCATCGCTATGTTCGCTTGAAATATCAGAAGCGCTTCCTTAATGGTTCCGTCGAAAATGCAACAGATATGTCTATCATCTGAATGTTATATCGATCGTGATGGATGCGTAGGCCAATCGGGTTACTTTGGTTCAATACAAAATAATTTTTATATCCCAATGTTGCGTTTGAAATAGTATCTGACGATTTGGATGGAATCCAAGGTTATTAAAGGTGCTGTCTGGAAGCAGTATTATTCCACATTAGAGTACATTAACAGCAAGATCAATGCGGGAGAACGGCACCAAACCAAAGAAAAAACTTTGGATTGAGTAAAAGTTTCCCAAAATTTGGAACTATATAACAAATCAAGAGTTTATGCCATTTGTCGGGTGCTTGAAAGACACAGCAACAGCATTTTTTCATTTTTTTTCCAATATTTTCGTTAGCGTACAAATTAGAATGCCGCCTGTTTTCGGCAAAAGGCTTTTTTTAGAAAATCGACAAAAATACACTTTTATTCAAAAAAATATTGAAATATAGTTCCATTTGGTATATAATAGAACTATATTTTATAATATTTATCTTGATTTATTCCAGATTTATTTTGATTTTTTGAATGAAGGTGTCATATAGGCGTTCCAGAAAACATAAGGTCGGTGCAGCGGCCGACAAACACCGTGGTTGTCGATACCGGCTCCAATTCTGTCTTGCGTTATGCCGTGAGGGAACGAAGCGGCGCGGTGTATGTCCCGGGCGGAAACCCGCAGCCCCGTAACGGCAAAACCATAGGCCACATCATTGATTTTAAGTTTGTCCCGGTTAAGCCCGCGATTGCCGAGAACGGCCCCGCCCAGCTGCGCTACGGGGACGCCTCGTTTGCCAAAAGCGTCTCCGATGACCTGTACACGGATCTTCTCGGCATTTACCCGGCGGGAGACGCCTGTACCATCATGGCGATCGCCTCGCTCCGGGTATGCGACCATGGCGTCAAGTGCGGCCGGCTCGCTTCCGCCTACCAGGCGTCATACATAAGCGTTTATTATCCCGGGGCGTCTCTGTCAAAGAACTCCGTCTGCGCCTTCCTGAAGAAGCTCGGAATGGATGAGAAGAAACAGCTCGAGTTCTATGAAAAGCGGCTCGCAAGGGTGTGCAGTGACCATCACCTGGCCATCGACGGAACCCTGAAGCAGGACACGAGCAAGGTGAACTCGCTTTCCGACATGTCATACAAATTCAAGATGAAGGGCGTGCCCGACATCTCCATCTTGTACTGTTACGACGTGGAGAAAATGGAGCCGGTATGCTCCAAGGTCTACCCCGGCAACTGCATTGACGCGGGGGCGTACCCCGACTTCATAAAATCCAACAACATACAAAAAGGCATAATCGTGAACGACAAGGGATTCCCTCCCGAGGCCATAGCCGAGGAACTGAAGCGCAGGCCCGAGCTGCATTACTTCACTCCCATAAAAAGGGATGACAAGCGCATCGGGAAATACAGCCTGCTCCAACCCGATGAGATCGTGGCGGGCATTGACAAGCCCGTGGTCGCAAAGAAGGTCCGGCTCCCTGACGGGAAATACTTATACGCGTTCAAGGATCTCAAGGCCTCCGCCCGCGAAGGATATAACTTTGTGTTCAACGCCCAGCGAAAAGGCAAATTTGACGGCAAAAAATACAACAGGAAAGAAGACACCTTCGGGGTAATCGTCTTTGAGTCCGACGTGGACCTTGCCGTTGATGCCGCGTATTTCTGTTACGACAGCAGATGGCAGATAGAGCTTATGTTCAAGCATTATAAAAGCAATGAAGAACTGACAGAGACAAACGTGCAGGGCAACTACTCCGTAACCGGCTCCGAATTCATCAACTTCGTTTCAACAGTCCTGACATGCCGCATGGTCTTAAAGGCGAAAAAGGCGGGCATTTTAAGCAAAACCACTTACGGCGACATGCTGAAGGATCTTTCGCAAATATGGCGCGCGAAAGACTGCCCTGTCGAGCCATCGCCCAAAATATCGGACGGGAACTGGTTTTCCCCGATAAAGAAGAATAACGAAATCCTCGTGTCTCTCGGCCTCGCCACGGGAGAAGAACCTGTTAAAACCCCGGCAAAGAGAGGGCGCCCTAAAAAACAGCCATTGACAGAAGATGACCAGGTTGACAAGCCCAAACGGTCAAGGGGCAGGCCGAGAAAGAATCCGGAGCAAGACGAGGCTGCTGATAAACCCAAGCGGTCGAGAGGGCGCCCCAAAAAGAATCCGGATGCAGGCGCGGCTTCCGACAAGCTTAAGCGTCCGAGAGGAAGGCCTCCGAAAAATCCTGATCAATCCGATTTGGCCGACAAGCCAAAGAAGCCAAGGGGGAGACCACGGAAGGAATCCATAGTGAGCTGAGTCTGCTCAGCTCACTATATAGTTCCAAAATTTGGGAAAGTTTTAATAGAGAATGATATCATTTCTTTATCTTATGATAGCATATGAACAGGATGGATAAGAGCCTTGGTTATAAATTTTTTATAAACATTACATAAAAAGTTGACAATAATTTATGCGTTTATCCTACTTAGCATGAGCCGTCTTGTCTCTT
>CAJODT010000123.1 GCA_905233365.1 uncultured Succiniclasticum sp. | reverse complement strand
CCTGTCAAAAATAATAAAACACGCCTTGAGAAAGTCAAAGCGTGCTCTCAACGGTCACATTCATTCCTTCCTCAAGTACGGAGCCCCACGCCGTTTTCAGGGCATTGTGGGGTGGGCGCCAAACACAGGCGCCGGCCGGTCAGCCATAGCATAATGCCGTAGGCCGCCGACTGCGGAAAAGCTATTATGCGGTTCCTATGGATTTTAACATAAGATAATGGAAAAAACAAGATGGTGTTTTATGTTATTATTTATATTGTTAGCCACCACTGTGTGCAGCGCCCCGGTGTTGTTCTGCGGTTCCATGTTTAAGAGAAGTAAAAACGTTATTCTCTTTGACCCATATTCTGACCCAGAACAGGAAATCAGCTGTCGGATACCGTGGACAAAACCATCTGAAAAAGTTACCGAATCCGGACTGAATACGCCCGAAAAGCGCCAAATTGCGTCTCCCGGACGTTCCGGAAGCACCTCATAACCCGGAGGTCGTAGGTTCAAATCCTGCCCCCGCAACCAAAAAAGTTCCGGTTTTCAGCGAAAACCGGGACTTTTTATAACTTTTCAGGGGTACTTAAGGCGTCTCTAAAACCGCTGACCCATTTTCTGACCCATACGGGAAATGGGAGACAGGAATTTGGCTATATATTGCGGCACAAGGGCTTGCGGATTTTTTCCGTTTTTTCAAAACTGTAATTTGGGTCAAAATATGGGTCAAAAATATTGCCTCCAAACGCAGGCGTACCAATCGTTTCCGGGTTGCCAACTTTTTAGCCGCAAATGAGAAAATGAATTTTCCCATTTTGAAGCAACATTAGTTGAGGGGTAATTACTGCTTTGAATCTTTATGCTTTCTTACAGATTTTTCTTGAAGAAAGTAGGGATTTATGGTACATTTCCATTAGGTAAGCGAGTTTCTTTTTGAAAAGGAGGATACTTTGTGAGTCATTATGATTTTTCTCTCCGCCAAGAAGTCCTTTTAGAAAAAGGCGCTGCCGTTTTAGGTGATTTGTTCCAGTATCAACGTAAGAACCATATTGACGATCAGCGAGATCCGATTTCTGTCATGTTTTCTTTGATTTGGAATGCAAAGCAGGATATTTTGTTAGCGAATTCTGAATCGGAGCTAAATGAAATAGAAGGCCAGTTTAATCTTGCCAATCAATTTCTCGCTAGTATAAAGGCTTCATAATATGGCTCCATTAGAATTGTTTTCAAGAGACGACGTTACCAAATGCGTTAAAAGAGAAATCACCCTTGCTTGCCAGCGTTATCGGTTTTCCGATGAACCGAAAGCAATTCTGTTAGCCGGTCAACCGGGAGCCGGTAAGACGCAGTTGTCAACTATGTTTTCTCGCTATCTTAAAGGTAACGCAGCATTTATAAATGCAGATGACTATCGAAGATATCACCCGAATTACCACGAGCTATATGCCAAATTTGGTTCTGATTCTGTTCAATTAACTTCTTTATTTTCCTCAGATGTCGCAAACAAATTGATTGACCGACTATCAGACAAACATTTTAATCTCATTATTGAAGGAACAGGCCGTACTGTTAACGTTCCTCAACATACAGCGGAAAAGCTTAACGTCAAAGGATATACAGCGGAATTAGCGGTCATTGCCGCCAGACCGGAGGTTTCCTTAATCAGCACGCTCCTTCGCTTCTATCAGATGAATGTCGGCGGAACCATTCCAAGAGCAACTGCTGTGGAAGCCCATGACCATATTGTAGATGTTCTTCCAAATAATTTAGACTTGCTATTAGATGTGCCTGAAATAGCTCGGATTACTATTTGGGATCGCAATATGAAAATGCTTTTTAACAGCGAAAATGATTGCATCCTACCTTCCGAGGTTTTGCTTAATTATTGGGATTCCCCTTGGACTAATACCGAAATACAAAACGCAGAGGAACAAATCGAAAGATTGTATTTACTTGAAGACAGCAGCGGTTTGGGTCAGCTTGATATTATCAAAGAAATCTCGAATCGGGTACCTCAAATAGCTTTTACGGAAAACCAAGACAGTTCTTTTGAACTTCAAATGTAATAAGAAAACAGGCCGGCGGGGCGTTTTTCGCTCCGCCGACAGTTATTATTTCCCGTATTTCTCACGCTTCTCCCAGCACCCGTCCCATTGTATTGGCCGCCTCTATCTGCGCCGGGGTAGTGACGTGGGTGTAGGTGTCCAGCGTAAAGCCCGCGCTGTAATGCCCCAGCATTCCGCTGACGGTTTTTATATCAACGCCGTTCTGAAGCGCCAGCGTTGCGAAGGTATGCCGCAGATCGTGAACTCTTATCTTCGGAAGTCCGGCCCTTTTGAGCACCCGGTTCAGCATATTCTGTACGCTGTCAGGTGAGATAGGGCCGCCGTTGGGAGAGGGGAATATGTATTTGTCGTTTGTCTTTTCTTTTTGTGCTTCAAGGATGGCGATAGCTCCGTCGCCCAGGGAGATCGTGCGATAGGCGTTTTTCGTCTTGAGCGGAGCTTCTACTACCTCGCCGTTAATTCGAGCTACTTGCCTGCATATCCGTATCGTCTTTCTCTTCCAGTCCACGTCATCCCATTTGAGCCCGAGAAGCTCTCCTCTGCGTAAGCCCGTCGCCAGCTCGATATAATACATCTCATAAACCCCGCTTGCCTTTGCTTCTTTTAAGAAGTCGGAGAGTCGGTCGTCGGATAGCGTGTGCATCTCCTTATGCTCTATCCTCGGAAGTGCGCATCCGTCAGTCGGATTTGAGATTATCAGCTTTTGTCTGACTGCCTGATCCATAGCTGAGGATATAATTTGATTTATATTCCGTACCGTTTTTGCACTGAGGCCCTTGGGTTGCTTTTTAGATTCCTTGCGAACGACCCGGCCTCCTGTCAGCAGCTTGCTGTAGAGCTTTTGAAGGTCAAGAGTCGTTAGCTTTTCCAACGGTATCTCTCCTATATACGGTTTGATGTGGTGTTCAATGTATCCTCGGTAGGTCTGATGGGAGGATGGGCGCACCTTTATTACAGCGTAATATTCGTACCACACGTCCATCCATTGTCCGACCGTGTACTGACCGTAATTCGTAAAGTCAAGCTTTTTGCTGTCTTTTATGGCTGTCTCAAGCTTTTCCAGGACTTCTGACTGTGATTTGCCAAGGACGTTCTTATATATCGGTTTCCCGGTAACGGGATTATGGCCGGCGGTATAACGTCCTTCCCATCGTCCGTCAGACCTCTTTCTGATATTCCCTTCGCCGCTGGCTCTGCGCTTTGCCATGTCTTTCGCCTCCTTCATGTTTTTGCAACACAAATAACTACCACAAGTCGAGGCGAAAGTCTACTAAAATGTTCAGCGGCCCGACAGCCTGTCGAGCCGCAGTTAGCAATATCGTTTTTTTAATACCAATTTTCGTTCCCGATGTACATGGCCACATAGGCTCGGGTTCCCACATAGACCCCGACGCCGATGTCCTCAGCTCCCTCTGTCAGCATAGTCCGCAGGTGGCCGGGGGAATTTTTAAACATGGCTGCCAGCTCCGTTGCCGGGGCGTCCGTCCACGAGGTACTTCCGAGGTTGCAGTCGGCCCCGCCGGCATAGCCGTGCTTCTTGAGGAGTTCAACTGTCAGAGTCTTGTCGTGCTCAATGTCCCCTCGCTGGGCGCAAATCTCCGCCCGTTCCTGAGCGGCGGCCATGAGTGCGTCGGAGGTGTTGAGCTCGTCGAGTCCGTTCTCCCGGCGAAGCTCGTTTATGAGCTCTACCATTTCATGTGAGATTGTTTTTTCTTCCGGCGCTTCCCCGGTGTAGGGTCTGTCTGTTTCAATCTGAACAGCCCCGTCCCAATAGACGTTGAAGCCCGCCGCTGCGCCGATGTCTCGGAGCTTTATGTAGTTGCTTCCGTCGATGTTGTACGCCTCCAGCTCGACGCGCTGACCGTCAACATAGATAGGCACCGTTGAGCGTATCGCACGGAAGTATTCCTCCGCGGCGCAGGCGGCGGGCGCGGTCACGGCGCCGCCAATCACGAGCCCCGCCATCAACAGGGCGGCGTTCTTTCCTCTGGGTTTCATTGTTCTTCCTCCGTTTCGT
>CAJODT010000122.1 GCA_905233365.1 uncultured Succiniclasticum sp. | reverse complement strand
ACTGGGATACCAGTTCCACCTCCGTTATTTCTGAATGAGCCTGGTTTGCCCACTTTCTGATTTCCTCTACAGAACCAATATCATCAACTGTTACCCGCTGACTCTCGTCTATAAAAAACACGGAACATTTGGCAGCATGAATAATTTCTTTAATTTGATTCTCACCTTTATTATGAAACATCCCGGATTTTTCATTAAGCCGATGTGCCTCATCTACAATAAGAGTATGATACAAATCTTTTGCAACCTCGGTAAATGTACCGGAGCCTTTAAACATATTATCAACGCTGCTTTTCTTAATTTTACCTTTAAGCTTTGCTGCATAAACCTGGCGTGGTGCACTGTTTTTGGACACATACTGAACAAACTGGCCCCTCTGTGTTAATTCCGCAAGCAACTGTACCGCAATAACGCTTTTCCCTGTTCCGGGTCCTCCCGTACAAATAATCGTGCGTTTTTTATGGTCTTTCTGACATTTTGCAGAGAGTTTTAATATTTCTTCATACACAACCCGCTGCTCATCAATCATGATAAACTCTTTGTTACCCTTTATCATAGAAGCAATGGATTCCTGCAAACTTTTAGAAGGTCTTATTTTCCCATGGTCAATCAAATACAGAACTTCTTTATTGTCGCCTTTTTTTATGCATTGTTTTATAAACGCACGAAGATTTCCGACTTGCCCTTTTGTAAATACAGGTGCTTCTTTTGTATATAGTTCATATTGCTCATCATCTACAGGATCATTATGTTTCCTAAAATAGTTATGTAAATACGCACAGGGGACAAGCTGTATTTTTTCATCCTGCACGGCAGCGTTGTAGTCTGCAATAAGTTGCGCATAAGACCACGCCTGATAAGAAGGATGAACTACTTTTCGCATGGCTTTGCCAGTGTATGTTTCCACCAAAGCGTCGCTTGAAGGAACCTTATTTAGTTCGCTCCACTGTTTCAATTCAATGATTACCATTCCCGGTTTGTTTTGATCATCATATCCTGAAATCATAAAATCCACTCTTTGGCAGTCTGGGGAATATTGTATTCTATAGCGATACCTGCATCAGAAGGTATTGCTTCGTCTGTTAACAGTTTATACATATAATTCATCGAATTATTCCATGCATTATCTTCACTATCTGAGGTGTGTCTCCCCATTTTCTCAAGGATTGTCTGCCTGATTGTTATCGCTATTGTATCGTTTTCAACATCTTTCAAAAAATCACGTTTAAGTCCATCATAAATAATCATTTACATTTACCTCAATTAGGTAAAATCACATATCACGCTTGAAGGATATGTTCTCTTAACCTGTTTTAAATTCAAAGAAACTGTTGTTCAAAACAGTTCTATTACAATGATTATTCCATCTAAACTCTCCTGACATATGTAGTTCTTTTGTATATAATAATTGTAAGCGCAAAATAAAATACCGGCTTTCATCATCGGCTGAATTGTGCCATACTTAATGGTATAAAGCAGCCGATATTGTTTTTGAACAAGATGTCGGCTCAACACAACTCGACAAATTACACATGTTTAATTTGTCGTGTGGAGGTGAAACCAACTTGGATACTTCAGAAGCTGCCGTGCAGTATCGCATCCAGACATGGATCAACATTTTTGCCGACTGCAAACAATCCGGCATGACCGTCCAGCAATATTGTGACGCAAACCAACTCTCCAGGGACAGTTATTATTACTGGTATAAGAAAATCCGTGTCATGACACTGAAGCAGGCTGCTCCTTCCATTGTCCCCATTGGCACAACAAATCCTGTTATGGAGCAAAACTCTGTTCCCAAAAACACAATTGCAACGGGCCATATGCTTGTTCCGTCCACCCTCACACTGCAGATGGGAGATATCTCCCTAACCGTGACCGAAGCCACGCCGGATTCATTGCTCCGGCGGACGATCCGCATCCTGCGGGAGGTGAAGTAGATGCTTGCCCGTTTCCTGGAAGCGCATACAGTCTACCTGGTCACAGGCGTGACCGATATGCGTAAGTCCATTGACGGCCTGTCCACCATTGTGCAGCAGCAGTTCCGGCTGAACCCCTTCGTCAGGGGTGTCTTCCTGTTCTGCGGCCGCCGACGCGACAGGCTCAAAGCCCTGTATTGGGAAGGAGACGGTTTTGTCTTAGTCTACAAGCGTCTGGAGAACGGGCGTTTCCAATGGCCCCGTAATGAAAACGAGGTGCGGAAACTGTCTTCCCAACAGAAACGTTGGCTGTTGGAAGGGCTGTCGCTGGAACAGCCGAAAGCAGTGAAAAAAGTATACGTGGATACATGCTTCTAGTCCCTTCACAGCACGGTTTTCGTGGTGTATAATAAAGGTGAATTAAATCACAGGAACGGTGTGCCGATGACCACGAACGAACTGCTGGAAGCAAAGGACAAGATTATACAAGAGCAGGCAGAAAAACTGCAACAGATGTCGGAACAGATTGACGAACTGAAAAAGTCCGTTGAACTGTACCGGCAGGCAGCTGCCATGGCCCGTGCCGCCCGTTTCGGCAGCAAGTCTGAAAAGACTGTGCCGGAGGGGTTCGAGGAACAGCCGCTGTTCAACGAAGCAGAACAGGAAGCGTCCCCGAAAGCGAAGGAGCCGAACCTGAACCCGGACGACGCCGTAGAGGTAAAGACACACAAGCGCAGGAAGCGTGGTTCCCGGGACGAGATACTGAAGGATGTTCCCCACGAAGAAAAGATATGTGAGCTGCCGGAAGACCAAAGAAACTGCGATGCCTGTGGCAGCAAGCTACTTCCTGTCGGGAAGAAGCATGTTCGCACGGAAGTGCAGCGGATCCCTGCCCAGCTTAAGGTAATTGATTATTACCAGATGGTCTACAAATGCCCGGAATGCGAGAAGAACGACACGCCGAAGATGACAGGCGCGCCGGTTCCCCAACCGGTACTGCAGCATTCCATGGTATCCGCTTCCGCGGCAGCTCATGTGCTGCTGCAGAAATACCAGAACGCAATGCCGCTGTACCGGCAGGAGGCAGAATGGGCGGAGCTGGGGTTGAAGATAACCCGGGCGACGCTGGCAAACTGGGTGATCTGCCTGTCGAGGGATTACCTGGAGCCGATGGCGGAACTGTTGCGGAAGGACCTGCTGACCCAGCCCTGCATGCATGTGGATGAGACGCCGGTGCAAGTGCTGAAGGAACCGGGCCGCAAGGCGAAGACGAAGTCGTACATGTGGGTGTTCGCCAGCAGCAAGTTCGCCAAGGATGCGCACCATGTGAGGTTGTTCCGGTACAATGCCACCCGGAAAGGCGCGGTAGCCAAGGAACTTCTGAAAGACTACCACGGTTACCTGCATACGGACGGGTACAAAGGGTACAACCTGGTGAACGGCGTAACCCACTGCTTCTGCTGGTTCCACCTGCGGCGCTTATTCTTCCAGGCCTCCAAGTCCACCGTGGTAAGCGAGGGCACCCTGGCCGGGGAAGCGCTGCAGATGATACAGGATCTCTCCAATAAAGAGAAAGCCTTAGCAGAAAAGAATACAGAAGAACGGTACGCCGCTCGGCTGAAAGAAGAAAAGCCAATATTGGATAAATTCTGGCAGTGGGTTGATGCCAACCAAGGGAGATGTCTGCCCAAATCCCTGTTGGGCAAGGCGTTCACCTATGCCCAAAACCAGAAAGATGGATTAATGAACTATCTTCTCTACGGGGATTGCGATATGAGCAACAACGTAGCGGAGAACAGTATCCGTCCTTTTGTAGTCGGCAGGAAGAACTGGCTGTTCTGCACGGCCGTGAAAGGAGCCGATGCCAGCGCCGCCGCATACAGTATAATTGAGACAGCCAGGGCCAACGGATTGGATTGCAGAAAATACCTGACATACTTGTTCGAGAAATTATCCCAGTTGGATTTTCGAAGCGATCCAAGTCTGTTTGAAAAATTCCTTCCTTGGACTCCTGAAATACAAGAAAACTGCAAATAGAACTGATAGAATTTACCACCGGGCTGATGCCCGGTGATGCACAAGAACTCACCCAGACAGCACGGCCCGGCAATGCAGAGAAATACTCCCGGACACCAGGGACCGGTTGTGCATAAGAACACTCCCC
>CAJODT010000121.1 GCA_905233365.1 uncultured Succiniclasticum sp. | reverse complement strand
CAACGACTACAACACCCCGGACGGCACCGGCGTGCGGGATTACATCCATGTGGTGGATCTGGCCAGGGGGCATGTGAAGGCGCTGAAGGCCATTGAGGAGAATTGCGGCGTTGCCATTTACAATCTGGGGACCGGCCGGGGCTACAGCGTGCTGGAAGTGGTGCACGCCTTCGAACAGGTCAGCGGGGTAAAGATACCCTATGTGGTCGAGGACCGCCGCCCCGGCGATATTGCGGTGTGTTATTCGGACCCCGGCAAGGCGAAGCGGGAGCTGGGCTGGAAGGCGGAGCGAGATATTTACGACATGTGCCGCGACAGCTGGAACTGGCAGAAGAAGAACCCGGAGGGGTATGGGGGATAGGAAAAAGGGAAAACAATATCTCTAAGCCGGTGGATTTGTGGATAACCGGCGCTCATCTATGGATAAGGCAATGATCAGTTTTTATGTTGTAACCTTTTCTTTTTACTGAACATGTGCTATAATATTAACGAACATTTGTTCCTAAATATGAAACGAGGAGGTTGTTTATGGAAAATGAAACAGAAGGGGCTGTAACAAAATGAAGTTTTCACGCTAAATTTTGTTCAGCCCTTATCCATTGCGCAACAATGCGGGGTTACGGACTATCATTAGGAATAGTCTGTAACCCCGCTATCTGTTTTTGAGCGCACTTTAATAAGCCCTTTGCTTTTTTCGGGTTTTTCCGGCAACCATTATTCTCAGAAAGCTTTTTCTTTATCTGTTTCTTGTAAAAAACGTTTTGTCAACCGGTCGCCTTGTATACGGTTGTGCAGCTTTCGGATGTCAAACCCAAACGCCAGAAACAGCAATTCTTTATAAACTGCTTCTTTTCCCCGGCGAAGAATCCGTTTGTAGCTATAGTCTTCTTTTATCTGCCCGAAGGCTCCTTCCACCTGAATCGAACGGTTTACCCGTAACCGAATCCCGTTCTCACTCAGGAACCGTTCCAGATTTTCTTGCTGCAGCTCGTTGTACTTTTTGTTTATATAGATTGCTTTATTCTGTTTCCTGTTCCCTTGCCGCTGGCATTGTTTTCGCAGCCCGCAATACTGGCAGTTGGTGCAACGGTATAGATAAGATTCGCTTACATACCCGCTGTTGTGTTTCGTCTTCCGGATCTTTTCAAATACCAGCTTCCGTCCTTTGGCGCAGGTGTATTCATCCTTCTCCGGATCGTACGACATGGTAACAGGAAGCCAGAACCGTTCTTTAAACGCTTTCTTTTTACTGATTTCATATTGCGCTGGTTTTATTACCGACTTATATTCATGTTCCCGCAGCCAGTCCAGGTTTTCTTCGCTGTCATACCCGGCATCGGCTACCACATGGTTCGGCTTTAAACCAAAGCGGGAATCCATATGGTTCAGGAACGGGATCAGGGTCAGCGTATCGGTCGGGTTGGGAAATATCCCTACCCCTACTATGTACTCGCTTTCTACTGCCAGCTGTACATTGTAGGCCGGTTTCAACTGTCCGTTCCGCATGTGATCTTCCTTCATCCGCATGAAGGTCGCATCCGGGTCGGTCTTGGAATAACTGTTCCGCTCTCCCAGGACAGACAACTGTTTCTCATATTCATGGCGTTTTGCGCAGAACGCCTCGCATTCTTCAAACGCTTTCTGCAATTTTGGCTTGTGATGCCCCTTCCCTGAAACAAACGGTACGTTTTCTTCCATGCATTTCGCCGCTAAGGCTGCCAGCAGGTCTGTGTCTTTCAGGGTATCTGCGCCTGGCAACAGGCCTTGGGCAATCTGTTCCCGGAAGGCCGGATACTGTTCTTTCAGCTTTTTCAGTCCCCGTTCGATGTTCTTGCGCCATACGAACGTGTACCGGTTCGCGTTCGCTTCCAGCTTCGTTCCATCGATATACACTTCGTCCATAGTGACCGAATCCAGCTTGGACAAGAGATGAATAAACTGGGCAAACAAATCTTCCAGTACCGGGAGTGTGATCCGCTCATAAAACCGACCTATGCACATGTGGCTGGGCGCCGGATATCCCTGCAGCAGCCACATGTACTGGATATTGACCTGGCACTGGCGTCGGATGGCACGTAGCGAATAGACACCCTCCAGCATAGCGAACACGATGACCTTGAACAAAATCTTGGGCGGCACTGCAGATTTTCTGCCTTTCGTAGAATATAAACGCAGCAACGCCGTGTAGTCCAGCTCCTCCAGTACTGCGTCCAGTAACCGCACCGGTTCTGTTTCGGGAATCATCGGGCTGTAATCTAACGGCAAAACCAGTTGTCTTACAGTCGAAAATTTGTTATAATGTTTATGGTTTAATTTGGGACTTTGCATACTTAAATTATACCAGAAGGAGAGGCCTTTCGGGGTCTCTTTTTTCTTTTTGGCATAAAAAATCGGCATCCTTTCGGATGCCGATAATGGGCCTATTTTGTTACAGCCCCTTTTCTATTTTTTCCTTCACTCATTCACTTGTAACAGAAACTTCTTTTCCCCGGAAGCCGATGCCGATGTTTATGATTTCGCTGACTCCGGAATTTTTCATTTCCTCTTCATAACGTTTTTCTTTGATTTGCTTCAGTGCCTCAGCAGAAATTTTTTGCAAGTCATCAGCATTATTTTTGGAAGACTTCAATTCAAACAAAAAGCCGGGAAGGTTTTTGCTGACCGGGCTCAACTGAATATCAAAACGTCCGAAACCCGATTCACGGTTCGATCTGACCCTGTAACGGTTGTTAAGGATGGCGCACAGACCAAGCATCAGTCCCTGATAAAATGCTTCGCCGGAAGAATCGTAAACGCTGATGGTCTGCAGCAAATACTTTTCTATGCAGTCTTTCAGTTTCTCTGTGTCCTTTTCGAAAATTGCCTGCTGGATGGAAGAAGCAGTAGATTCTGTTTCGGCAGGGTTCATTCTGGAAATAATTTCTTTGGCGTACACGAAAGAAATTTCTTTATTGGGTATGGAGACTCTGCATAAAAAGTTTCCATCGTTCTGGGGAACGATTTCCGAATTCTTCAGGTAGCCGGCTACTAAAAGGAAACTGTAAATGCTGGAAGGATTCTTTTTCACCTCCGGATAAATCACGCTCGTGTCAACAAAGGTGGATATGGTTTCACCCTGCAAGAGCTTCCGTAAATTTTCTGTTACCTCTGGCGTAGCGTTGGCAATAATTTCGCCGATGATTTCGTTGCTGCCTGTTGATTGCCAAAATGCTTTGGGGTAAAAGTTTTCATCAATGTAATTGATGACGGACCAGGGATTTAAAATTTCGCTGTTACCAAACCGGTACCCGTCGTACCACTCACAGACTTCATCCATCTTTTCTTCGTGTTTGTAATAGGAAAGCATCCGGGCAACTTCCTGTTTTGTAAACCCAAAGTACTGACTGAACCGATCATCCATAATGGTGTTGACCTTCAGATTGTTCAGCCCGCTGAAGATGCTCTCCTTAGCAACACGGAGTATACCGGTCATGAAACCGTAGGCCAGATTCTGGTTATCTTTGAACGCGCCGGAAAATAGATTACGGATAAAAGCAATGACCTCTTCGTAGTATCCGCTGGCATACCCCTGCTGAATCGGAGTATCATACTCGTCGATGATGATGACAGCTTCCGTTCCGTAGTGTTTGCGCAACATGGAAGACAGCACGAAAAGGGAACGGGTCAGTTCCACTTCGTCAAGAGTACCGGCAAGCATTTTTTGGTAATAGTTTTTTTCGATGGCATTGCATTTTTCACTGTCTGCCAGTTCTGCATGCCGGGCAAATTCCAAGGCAATGTTATCTGCAATATCTTTGCGGGCGTTTTGCCAGGAGTTATATTTTACATCTTTAAAGGAAAGATAAATGACAGGATACCTTCCCTGAAAAGACCTGTAGTATTCCCCGCAGGACCAGATGGCCTTGTCTTTAAAATAGACGGAAGTGTCAGATGCATTTTTCTCAAAGAAGACGCGCAGCATGTCCATGTTCAGCGTCTTGCCGAAACGGCGCGGGCGGGTGAAAAGAGAAACCTTGGGCAGCGTGTCGATGAAGTCCCGGATAAGAAGCGTCTTATCAATATAATAATATCGGGCGACGGCTTCCGTGTAACTGGAAATTCCTACAGGCAGCGGAAGCCGACCGGGTTTGGCGGAATTACCGGGAGAAAACAGAGTATTCCCCCTTGTACCGTGTATCCTTTTCAAAGACACGGCCGCGTCTGCCGGAATTTTCCAGGAATGTCCTTCTTTCACAACGCCTTCAATCTCTCCGTTTTTGCATAACTGCTGAATGCGTCTCGGAGTAACATTATATTTTTCTGCAGTTTCATTTATAGTAAGATATGCCATGTGAATCCCCCACAATAACAGCTCACAATGATAGTATAAGGAGACATATTTTATCAGCGTCTCCTGAATGATCGTCAGTACATTCCCGTTTCGCGAAATCATTTTACCATATTTCGCGAAATAAAACAATAGTTTCGCGAAATATATTTTCAACGTTGTGAGGTTGACAATATGCATTTTTCGACTAAAATAAAGTTGGCTTTAGATTAGACGATTCTGTTGAACGTGAAA
>CAJODT010000120.1 GCA_905233365.1 uncultured Succiniclasticum sp. | reverse complement strand
CGTATAAAGTGCTGTGCCTGGATATGGGACGCAAGCTGGACACTTATAAGATGCTGACGGATGACGGCAAATTCAATCTGTCGGCTCTTGCTGAAAAAGTAAAAGCGCTACTGGCAAAGCAGAACAGTATTATGGTTATTATCAACACGCCGGCTCATAATCCCACCGGTTACAGCCTGACCACAGAGGATATGGAGCAGGTTGTGGCCATGCTGAAAAAGACAACGGAAGAGACCGGTAAGCAGGCTATCCTCTTCCTGGATGCGGCGTATATTGATTATGCAGGCGGGAAAGATGCAGTACGCAAAGTCTTCAAAGCACTGGATAATCTGCCGGAACGAGTGCTGGCCATTGTGCAGTACAGTATGTCCAAGGGATTTACTATGTACGGACAGCGTCTGGGCGCCATGATCTGTGTTTCTTCCAGTGAAGCGGCGGCCAAGGAATTTTTTGATATTAACCAGTATACAAGCCGCGCGACCTGGTCCAATACGAACCGGGCTGCGATGCGTACCCTGGTACAGATTTACAGTGATGAAGCGCTGTTGGCTGCGGTGGAGGCAGAACGGGATCATTACTACAAAATGATCAAGGCCCGCGCTGATGTTTTTGTAAAAGAAGCAAAAGCCTGTGGCTTACCAATGATTCCTTATATTGCAGGCTTCTTCCTGTCGGTTCCCTGTGCAAATTCCCAGGCTGTGTGCGACATCCTGCACAAGGATCATATTTACCTGGTGCCGCTGGCAGCCGGTGTTCGCATTGCCCTGTGTTCCATCCCGCTGCAGAAGATTCCGGGTATTGCCACGAAGTTGAACGAGGCGCTGAAGGCAGTGGAAGCGGTGAAATAATCAGGAAGTTCTTCTAAACCAACTCTTCCATAAATATTGACAGACTATGCAGATTAAGGAAACCGGCCTGATGCTGTTTCCTTTTGACGTAAACAATTCAGGCTGAAGTTTAACACTTCAGCCTTTTTTTGAAATCTTATTTGATGTTGTTTTCCGTGTTCTGCAATGTGTCGGTTTGGCAGAGCGGAAGCGGTATAGTCTGTTTGCTGAAATCCAGATGTTACGGAGGTCTTTTATGTTGCAGGTCATATTGCCGGACGGAACGAAACGGAACGTTAAAAAAGGTACGACATTAGCTGAGATTGGGAAAGATTATGCCCATCGTTATGATTCGCCGCTTGCCGCAGGTATTTTTAACGGGCTGGAATGCAATCTGATGTACCGGATTGAAGAAGACGGAGAAATAGATTTTATTCCCATAAATTCCGTGGAGGGGATGCGCGCCTTTGTCCGCAGCCTTACGTTTGTCTGTGTTGTAGCGATGAAGGAACTATTCCCTGAGACGGAACTGGAAGTCTGCAATTCTCTGGGGAGCGCTCTGTACTGTACCATGCCGCAAAATCCGCTGAATCAGGAACAACTGAAACAGCTGGAAGATAAAATGCGAAGCATCGTGGCGGCAAAATATCCTATCCTGACATTTCCGGTAGACCGCCAGGAGGCCGTTGCGCGGGCGAAACAGGATCCGTATCTGGGTGCGGATGTCCTGGCGATGATCAATATGGCCCCGGAGTCGGAGACTCTCTACGCAAATGAACTGTGCGGGATACGGGAGCCGTTTTTTGGGCCGTTGCTAACCAGTACAGAGTACCTGGCTGCTTTTGAGCTAATTCCGTTTGGCAAAGGATTTGTCATTAATTATCCGGAAATAGATGATTATAAGAAACTTCCGCCCTGGGATACAGTTCGGCGCATTAATCATGCCTATGAAGAAGCGGAAGAATGGTCTGCCATGATTGGCTGCAACACGATTGCCAAGCTGAACCGCATCATCCGGGAGGGAAGGGCAGATAAGATTATCCGTGTAGCTGAGGGGCTGCAGGAGAAAAAGTTCATTTCGATTGCTGATTACATTACGAAGCACCGTGATAAGCTGAAGTTTATTCTGATTGCCGGTCCGTCTTCTTCTGGGAAGACATCCTCCAATCAACGTCTTTGCGTTCAGATGGAAGTAAACGGACTGCATCCGATTCCCATTTCCATGGACAACTATTACGTAAACAGGGAAGACACACCGAAAAATCCGGACGGGACGTATGATTTTGAACGGGTCGAAGTGATAGATATCCCTTTGTTTAACGAACATCTGAAGAAGCTGCTGCAGGGCGAAACGGTCATGCTTCCGTATTATAATTTTATTACCGGCCACAGGGAGTATCGCGGGCAGAAGGTCCGCATGAAGGAAAACAGTATTTTTGTGATTGAGGGGATTCATGCGCTGAACAGCAGGATTTCAGAAGCGGTTCCGGCAGAGAACAAACTGAAAATTTTTGTCAGCGCCCTTACCCCCATGTCGCTGGATTCACTGAACCGTATACACACTACAGATTTGCGTATGCTGCGGCGTATGGTCCGGGATTCACGGTTTCGTTCGCACGACGCATTGGATACGATAAAAATGTGGCCGTCTGTACGTCAGGGAGAAGAGAAATATATTTTCCCCTGTCAGGAAGATGCGGATATCTTCTTTAATACGTCGTTGATTTATGAACCGGCTATCTTGCGTAAGTTTGCGGTGCCTTTATTACAGAGTGTACCAAAGGAAGAAAAAGCCGCGTATTTTACGGCCTGCCGTCTGTTGCGCCTGCTGCATCTGATCGAGCCGCTGGACGAAGAGGCGATACCCAATAATTCTATCCTGAAAGAATTTATCGGTGGTTCAGCTTTCGCAAATGAACTGTAAAAGAGGTGCTGGAAATGATACCGCATAATCACCGGCAATTATCTAAATGAATCATAATTTGAGGTAGCCATATATTATAAAGATCAACTCCTGATGGTAAAGCTGCCAACAGGAGTTGTTTTTATTTTGGTATTGAGTTTTGGGAAAGACCGGTTCCTTTGATGACAGGAACGCGAACTCTTAAAATCAGCGTTCCCTTAACGACACAGTGCTACTTTTTATCATTTTTAGCCTGGGGTTTAGAAGGCGTGGGCTTTGCCGGTGCAGGCTTAGCTGGAGCCGGCTTTGCGGGAGCAGGTTTTGTGGGGGCCGGTTTATTTATAGTGGTATCGGTTTTCGTTTCCGGCTTATTGCTTACTACCGGCTTATCGGCTTTGTTGGGTTTGGGTCTTACGATCTTCGGGGGTTTGGCCAGCGGATCGTTTTGCAGTTTGGTTTCTTCTTCTTTATCCTTGTCTTTGTCTTCGTCTTTATGACCGATATCTTTGCCAACAGGAGTTACGGCTCCGGCAGGACGAACAAAGTCGACAGCAGGAATTTCCTGTACGGCATTGGTCATGAAATCATGCCATATACTTAACGGAGCGCCGGAACCATACATACCGCCCATGCTGCGGTTTCTGTCATCCCCAACCCAGACAGCGCAGGAGAGGTTTGGCGTGTAGCCTACGAACCAGGCATCCTTGGAATAATCGGTAGTACCGGTTTTGCCTGCTGCCGGGCGTCCCAGGCCGGAACCGCCTGCCGTACCGCTGATTAATACGTCTTTCAGCATATCGGTGGTCTGGTAAGCTGCTTTAGCGCTGACCACCTGTTTAGGTGCGTGTTTGTGCTCAAAGATTACCTTGCCGTTCCGGTCAACAATCTTGGTAATAGCAACCGGCAGGTTCAATACACCGTTGTTGGCAATAGTACCATAAGCTTCAGCCATTTCCAGAGGGCTTACGCCTTTGGTAAGTCCGCCTAAGGCCATTGCCGGATTATTGTCGGAATAAGGTCCGTCTTCCACTAAAGAAGTAATGCCGCACGCTTTTGCCATACGCATGACTTTGTCGGTACCGACTCGTAAGGCTACGCGGATAGCCGGAATATTATAGGAACGGGACAGAGCCGTGCGCAGGGTCACGGTGCCGTGGAAGCCGCCGCCTGCATTCTGGGGAGCCCATCCGTTTCTTACCAGAGGTTTGTCATCTACCAGGGTGGCTGCATTCAGACCGTTATCCATAGCTGTCAGATAAACGAAAGCCTTAAAAGAGGAACCGGGCTGGCGCTGGGCGAGTACAGCGCGGTTGAATTTGTCCTGTCCCCGGCCGCCGATCATGGCCTTGATGTAACCATTCGTGGGATCTAATGCTACCAAACCTACCTGAGGCTGTGTCAGGTGATCGGGATCTTCGGTCCAGATATCGGGAAGATGACGGATCGCATGTTCCGCCTTGGCCTGCATACTGCTGTCCAG
>CAJODT010000119.1 GCA_905233365.1 uncultured Succiniclasticum sp. | reverse complement strand
GCAAAGGGTTTCCTCCGGCAGCGTCCCTAACCTTTCCAACGCCATTCGGGTCGGCTCGGCGTCCGGCTTGGGATGTGTTACGATATCCGAACCGATTACCGTAACAAAAAACTTGTCAATGCCAAGGCAGCGGGCTCCCCGCAGACAGGTGGCAGTGGTTTTGCTGGTGACGACAGCCATAGGGATATTCATCTGCTGCAGCTGTTCCAGTGTTTCCGTAATGTTTGGGAAAGGCTGGATCAGTTCATCATGATGGAGCTCCTGATATGCCCGGTACTCATTGCAGATCCTGCTGCCCTTTTCTTTACCAAAAATTTTGGTCAGACACACGGTCAATGGCAGACCGAAAGTTTCAATAATTTTTGTTTCAAAGCCCTTCAGGGTATCGGGATTTTCGATACCGGTTCCGCCCACAATACCGATTTTACGCATGTTGTTACCACCTTTCTGTTCATGAAGAATACCGCATTTTATCTAAGTTACGTTGTCCTATTATATTTTTCCTGCTCCAATGTCCTGCTGATAAATACACAGGTTTTGCAAAATAAAAAAACGCAAAGGGAATGAGTCATTCAAACCCTTTGCGTTGTAATTGTTTGTTTAGACAATATACTTCTTTACATACTTGCTGGTGTACAGATGCAGCAAAGCGTGATACTTCAGTTTAAACGTCAGTACGTCCCCTACTTGATAATTGTCCGAACCGTGCAGGCTGATAATCGTATGATCGCTGCTGGCGCCGATGATTTCGATATTTTCATCCAGCGGAATAAGATATTCATACGCGACGTCCTGTGTGCCGAAAGCAAGCAAGGCACGTTTCATCATTCCTTGGTTTTTAAATTCCACATGTTGTCCGAAAGCGTTTCCGCCAATGGTTCTGATTTCGATAATTTGTGCTTTGAACAGAAACGCATCATCGTGGAGATAGGTCAGCCTCCGGTTATCCACCGAATCAAATCCTAACAGCCAGGCTTCGCCGAAACGGCCGTGGTTCACCTGCTGGGGCATGGTTTTGTTTTCAATCATTTCCATGGCCGCCGTACTCATGCCGGAAATATAAGGCAGCGTGACAGAAAATTTCTGTTCGATATGAGTTGCCACCTCTATAAGTCCCTGCATGTTGGCCGCATCTGTAATCACACCGCCGAAACAGCCCAGGTTCGTGCCCACGCCAAGAAGTTCCAGATTTGGGGACTGGAGAACCATTGCGGCGGCTTCCTCAATCTCGTTAAGATATTTATAAAAAATGCCTTCCCGCAAATCCCCCATGTCGATGGCCAGTATAACACCGTGGGTTTTATTCTGTTTCTTTGCTTCTTCCTGCAAAAGCAAAATCGTGTTGCACTCCGATTCAAAACTTACTTCCGACGAAGCAACCACTTCTGTAATCTCACAGGGTTGGGACAGCCGGATTAAAAGCTTTGTCTTTTTCGTTTTCAGTTTTGCCAGATCCTCAATGCGGGAAGAAGCCAGCCAGTCGCAGGAACTGTCTTCCAGAATTTCCATGACGCCGTTGTCTGCGCAGAAGCCTTTGATGACAGCGCACATGATTTTATGATCCGCATGCAACATGCGGGCCACGGTTTCCATATTCTGTAATAATTTTTTCCTGTTACACTCCACACACGGATACATGAACTCACCTTTGCCAAATCAGAATATTATTAAAGGAAACACTGATTAATTCGTCTGAACGCTGACCGAATCATAAACGCAGTCAATCAGCATTACCTTAGAATTATAACATAACTCTTGTAAAAATAAAAACCGGACAGTATGCGCTGTCCGGTTAAAACAAATATACTGACAATCAAAAATCCGTTCCCAGGTTGATTTCAGAAATCTTTTCCTCTTTGTCTACATAAAACGTTAACGTCTTCACAACGTTGTTAAAGCTGTAAATATAGCCGATTCTTCCGTCATAGTCTTTAAATTTTTCTCCGGGTCCGAACTTTTTCACTACCGCCTGATACGGCATTCCTACCGAAAAACCGGACGGCGTGGTTATATTTTTATCTTTTACCATGTAGCCGACAACTGTTAACTTCTCATCCGGTGAAGTATCTTCCGCATAGGTTCTGCCGAATACTTTGAATAAAGGGCTGTAAACATAGGTTACAACGCGTACCCCTTCGCCCTTAAACTCATTTTTGCTGACAGGCTCACCGTAGACGGTTTTGACCTGGGCCAGTGTTGTTTTGGGGCCGATACCCCGCAGGAACATTTCCGATTCCGGCATCGTATGGGCAAAACAGGTGGCGGAAAGCAGGATGGAAAGCATGGTGAGTACTAGTAAAACGATTCGTTTCAAAATACGAAACACCTCCCCAACGTGTAAGTGGTAAGAGTGGTCAATCACTACACGACCCGTGGACTGTAATAATTATTTTGTTCCGCATTTCTCGTGGGTAACCCACTTCTTGCCGTTTTCATCGTGACGCACATAGGTTTTGTCAAAGGGTACCAGGACTTTTTTTTCTACGACAGGTTTATCGTAGGACGCAGGATCCAGTCGTTTGGTATGTGTACTGGTAGCTTCAATGACGCAGTTGCCCTTGCAGCCCCCAACCAGCACATCAATATCAAACCGTTCATCGCCTTTCACATCCTGTCCAAACTTATTTTTAAAAGCGGGTCTTTTATCGCTGGCCAGGAACCGGTGGAAACCGGCTAATACTTCGCCGTAGGCAAGCAGGGCGCCTTTACCTTCTTTACCCTTGCCCGGATAGTCTTTGTAACTGTAACCGGTATTGCCCCATGTCAGGTGTGGAAAAGCGTCTTTTGAAATCTGGTCATACTTGGCTACATGCGGAAGCTTCATTACTTCCTGCGCGTGTTTTACTGCCGGATCAACTTTTTTCTCCGGAGCCTTTTGCTTCTCATCCTTTTTGACGTTTGTGGTCTGCTTGTTTTCCGGTTTCGGCGCCGGTTTCTTTTCCTCACCGCCGCATCCGGCTGCGCCGCAGGCTACAAAAGCAGCTAACGTTAACGCTAACATTTTCTTTTTCATCATAAACAGGCCTCCTTACATAAATGTTTATATTAGCAAAAATTGCAGCTAACCTGTTATCTGTTAAGGCAAAGTTTTAAACCCTGTGCATGGGTGCATGGATGCACAGATACATGGACTCACCTTACTTCACAATCAAATCCCCGGGCTCTACAGGCAGATTCTTGTTGGTGAACGCGAACTGGAAAGGATATCCTTCCTGCGCCGTGCCGTCATACTGCCAGACAAAAATAAAGCTGCTCTTACACAATGATCAGGGTATCTCCCGGATGAATACAGGAAGTATTTTCCGCGACAGTCACGATGGCGTAATATCCTTCCCCGACGCTGTCAGCAGCTTCGCCGTTAGGTTGCTGCAACCATTTTATACGCATTAAATTACTGGAACCATTCTGTGCCACCTGGATCATATCGCCTTTGGACGCTTTGCCGTACAGTATCCTTCCTCTGATCTGGTATTCTGTTTTTCCGTTTCGTTTATTTTCATGCGTACTGCTTACAGATAAAACGGCTTCGCAGCTTCCGTACTGCTCTTCCAATTCTTTCCGTTTTGTTTTAACGTCTGCTAAAGCCTGTTTGTATTCCGCCAGTGTAATTGTATTCAGTGTGTCATTGTAAACATCTTCGTATTCGCCGTCGCCGGCGTATTTTCTCGAATACTGAACCGGATACAGGAGGCGGACTTTTTCCGCGCACTCTGCACAGATTTTCTGGTTATCCTTCAACAAAACAAATTTAGGAATTTCATCCTTAACCGACCGTTTGATATCGCCCCACAGGGAACCGGTGGATTTCTCAGACACGTTGGCCCCGCAGACGGGACAGGCATCCTGTTCCTTCCGCTGTTCCTTTGCAACCTTCTGTTTATCAGCCCGGGCAATCAGGACGGACAGTTCTTTCAGGGTTGTATCTTCCAGCGCTTTATCGGTTTCACCGTTTTCTTCCAGCTCATTAAACGTATGGAAGCATTCATCGCAGATGTACCCGTCTTTCACTTCCGCCGTCAGCAGCTTCGGCATCTTTCCGCCGCAGATGGGACAGACTTTCGGTTTTTCCGCTTTGGCTGCTTTATCGGAGGCTATTTCACCCTTTTTGGCCAGTACGGCAGCTTTGATGGGAGCAATATAAAAATCCTTATCTTCGTCCATTCTGCCCATCTCAAAGTCATCCATCACCAGTTCCCAGCAGTCCATGCAGATGATGCCGTCATGAACATCCATGCCCCTGCCTGTAAAGCTGTTACCGCAGACCGGGCAGATCCGTTTTTCTTCCGGTTTCTTTTCCTCTTTTTTCTTGCCGAATAAACTGTCGAAAAATCCCATAAGAAGCACCTCCTTACAATTCCAGTTTAAGCACGCGATGGTTCTTCATGTCTGGAATAAACAATGCCTTATCTGTCAGTGTGAGGTCTGCCGGGTCCAGTCCTTCCGCTTCGTAAATCGTTCGCATTTCTTTTGTCCCGATATCGACAACGAGGATGGCTCCCGTCTTTACCCGGTGGTCTGCTACATACAACGCGTAATTGTCTTCCGAAAGTGTTATGCCCTCATAATAAACAGAGACGTTTTTATCGGCAGCGGGATTGCCGGAATATACCTTTTTGCTGATAAATTTTTCCGCCTGCGGATGACGCAGGTCTGTGACCCGGTAAATTACGTTTTCCATATCTGCTTCTTCTGTATCCGGGCCGTTTTCAGGAAGCGCGGTGATATACATGACGCCGTCGCCCACAGCCATACATTTTACGCCCTGGAGCTCAAACCATTTTTTCGGCTGCACACGGCCCATGTTTTCCGGATGGGAAATATCAAGGGTAAAAATCTGCCCCACGTTGTCCGAAGAAACGTAAAGTGTGTTCCCATCAATAGCAGCCGCTTTCAGCCAATAAGGTTTAGGAAATGTGATAGTCTGGGGCGCTTTTTCCGGCTGCTGCAAATTGTAAACGCGAAGATGGTCGCCGTCGCAGACAAACAGGTAATCGTCCTTAACCGCCATGCCTGACGGGTAATGCAGCACCGTCTTTCCGGTACAGAATGTAGCCCTTAATTTCATGGATGGCCGGCATTTTATGTTGCGAACCGTAATTGGCAATCAGCACGCCTCCGTTATAGGGGCGTACACATTCCGAAAACCGTATTCCTTCCCGGATTTCGGAGGTGTCCGGCATTACGGCCGCGTGAGACTGTAATGTAAGCGTAAAACAACAGACAAAGAGCAAAAATGAAAGCAAAAACTTTTTCATCATTGCAAGTCCTCCCGGCTCAATAAAAAAACGTTTCATATATTTTACAATATTTAATTGCAACAAAATTGTTTACATAAAAACTTCAGCAATCGCCGGTCAGCCTACTCCGCCCTGATTGTTAAAAATCAACATGGCTTCGCCGTTAGGTTTGATTCTGTAAATCTGATTAAAGTCCCGGCTGACCAAAAACGTCCGTAACAGTGTATTGCCGTCATAGGCTTTTAATTCAAAATATTCTTTTGGCGCAATAGGAGGCCGGATTGCCTGGATACCCGGATAGCTGATCTTTCTCACGTCATCTATATAACCGTCTTCATAGCGATAGTCGCGGCCCGGTTCCAGTCCCGACAGCTTCGGCTTTTGCTGCCGTACCCAGGCGATGGCCATAAACGCGGAAGGAGAACTGTTAGGCCCTTCAAATACGTACGTTCCAGCCAGATCCGGGTCGGTGCGCATGGCGCGGGTCTTGTTCCCGTCAAAATACTGCGGCGTTAATGTAATTATTTTATTATTTACCGTTGCATTATAGACGACTCTTGTCATGAGAGGAAGAATTTTGGGGTCAGGCGCCGGTTTCCGTTTGTCGGTGTAACCGTTGGTCAGAATTACCTCTCCGGAATTCTGCCCTACGTCCATGTAACCTGCGATATAAATCCGGGGCGCCATATCGGAACCTTCATAGGTATTGCCTTCGTAGCTGCGGCTTTCCACTCCCACAATAACAGCGGGAATATCATAAAAACCTTTAACAACCGTTACATCGATCCGCCCGGTGGGAATCCCGTTGGCGTTTTTACGCACATAGACTCCGGCTGCCGGCGACCAATCGGACGCTTTGGCTTCCGCGTTCACAAGCCCGCTGCTGAAAATCATTGTCAGGAAAAGACTTGCGCATAATAACAATTTCCAAAATCTGTTCATAGTGTTCTCGCCTCCTGTCAGTTACTTATTATGCTTTATAAAAATTATTTTGGTTGCTTTATTAAAATAAAAAACAGTTCCTGCACGAAATCCCTGTCGCTGTTTCTATAAAACCTGATAATCCGCAATGACCCAGTCGTGTTCCCAAAGGTTCAGTTCCGAGTCGCAGTATTCGCATTTGCCGCCATTAAGCAGCGAGATGCTGGCCCCGCAGTTTTTGCATTTCAGAACAGACGGACCGCACACCGCCTGGGTCTTGCAGGCTGCGCTTTTAATCAGCTGCAGTTCCACGGTCTCGGTTGTTTCCCTGCAGCTGTTGCCGGTTACCCGTGTCAAATTGGCAATTGCTTTCATGTGGATGTGCTGGCTTTTCTCATCAGAATGAAAATCCAGCAGTGACATTTCGGTCACATCCATATCAGCCACGTCGTTATAGTACTCCAGATACGGGGAAAGCTCCACAGTGGCAAAGGCGTGGGCCTGGGAGCCGGTGGATGCATAATGGATCGCCGCCAGCTTGTTCTGGATATTGCTGAAAAAATTTTCCAGAGAAAAACGTTTGTCAAAGGCGCGGATTTCTTTTTCCAGTACCTCGTTCTTCGATTCGCGCTGTTTCAGTTCATCCAGTTTTTTCTTGGACCGGTAGGTTAAGGACTGTTTTAACTGCAGCACGGGAAATAAGGTCACCCAAAAACCGTATTTTACAATGTAGCCCATCAATGCAGCGCAGAACGCCGCTGTGAAGAACGTGGCCGTGAGACGCATAAACAGTCCTGCATCCAGGTCGTCCATTACAAAGAGGCCATAAATCATGCACACAATAAAGATGGGCACGGCTCCCAGCAAAAACGCTCGGGTGCCGTAATGCTCCCGGGCATCCGTGTACTTATCATAGGCAACCTGGTAATCCTGGCGGAGACCGAAGCTGCTGACCCGGTTGCCCAGGTCTTCCACCGTGAATTTCGTGCCGCAGTAATCGCAGCCGTCCAGCAGGTTTTCCCGGGTGGTGGGGTTGCCGCAGTTGGGACAGATGATACTGTTCTCTTTTGTCGCCTGCTTGGCATTCAGAATAGTGTAATGAGCCAGCTCGCTGTCCTTTTTCTCATGGATCGTCCTGTGGTCTCTTTTATAGATGCGGGAAGCTTCAATGCGTTCCTTCGCGTCAGTAATCATATACTTGCCGTCGAAGTGTTTGTTTTTGGTGACCGATACCCCACCATACCGTTTTCGCACCGCATCGAAATCCATGGTGACGCCCAGCTGTTCCATGCGGCGTTTCTGCAGATACAGAATGTGCCAATACAGTTGCGTTGCGGTGTTTTGGAGCGGACTGTTCTCCGGCAGTCCCGGCCTGTCGAAAAATTCCCGCAGGCTGTTCCGGAAATCCGTAATCAGACGTTCCGTAGCATCGCTGTCTTGCTTTCCCGTCTGATCTTCTTTCACCAGTCCGGTCAATTCGTTTTTCAGCGTATAATGTTTGTCAGTCCAGGCCGGTAATACCAGTGCGTAAAAAATCAAAAAGGATCCAAGTACCAGAAGCAGGCCCAGCAACGCACAGGCAATAAATTCAAAGGAGAAGTAGGAAGTCGAGTTATGAACGGCCGTATCCACTAAACCGCCGCCAATAAAGAACGTTACTAAAAAAATGCCTAACGATCCAAACCGGGTCTCCACGTTTCCTCAACTCCTTCCTGAACGTTCAGTATGGTACTATACACTTTCACTGCATCTTCAAAAAAAAGCGTTCAGCAAGATGTGTGTATTGGTCTGTATCCTTCCGATATTTTATCCTTTTGAGCCGTCGATATTATAAATCATAACGGAATTGCCGTTGCTATCGAAGCGGTACACCGCGCTCAGATCCTGAGGCACAATAAACGTGCGGATCGGCGCGCCGTTCCGGAACACTTTAACGGCAAAGCCGGAATCGCCGATCAGATTTTTGTAAGGGGCTGCTTCACTGCCTGTAATGGCTTGCGGTTTAATTTGCAGATTCTTATCAAAGAAATCGGTTTTTGTTTCACTTTGATGCAGGTTTTCGATTAATGCGTATGCGGCGTATTCATCATTGGTTCCCTGTGCCGTTTTGTTCAGTACATATTCGCCCCGGATGTCCGGGAGACCTTCTGCCTTATTTCCGGGGTAATCAATGATGATCCGGTCCTTTAACGATTTAACGCCGCTGTTATGCAAAAAGACTTTTTGGTTTGGCAGCGCTTCCAGGATTCCGTTTCCCCTGTACATGCCAATCGTTTTTGCACCAATAATAAAACGTACTGCCAGACCCATCTGCGCAGGCTGCATGGAACCGCCCAGCCAGATGCCGGGGTTGGTATCCACCGCTTCCAATCCATGTTCATCATTGGGTCCGTTATACTCGCAGGCATGCAGGTTAATCACGGGCCATTGGTC